>CAZUAM010000016.1:0-9737 GCA_964618095.1 uncultured Planctomycetaceae bacterium
CGATCCGCCTCAGCCGCGCGAGTCTGCCGCCGCCGCGGCCGACACCGTAATCATGGCTGCCGATCCCGTGCTCGATTCCGTGGTAGCCCAATTCGAAATGCTCCAGAAGGACGTCGCCCGGCGACGGGCAACCAGTTCGTCGCCGTCCACCCGCGCTTGTCGTACACGTATCTGTCCCTGGAGGGCGAATCTCGCAGGTTACTCGTTGCCACCGATTTGGTTCAGACCATCGAGGAAAAAACCGGGAAGAGAGCGAAGGTTCGGAAGCACGTCAACGGGCGCAGTCTCTTGCACAAACGCTATCGCCCTCCGTTTGAGTACTTCTACTCCGAGCTTGGCCATATCACGCGGGAACTCTATCGACCACAGCCGGAGGAGAACTGGGCTGACTATCCGTTCCTGTACGCGGAGGACTATGCAACACCTCCCGTGCGGACCATTTCACCCGAGGAGGCGGCACTTCCGCCCGAACTCAGAGGCACCCAAGACGACGCTGACAGGTGGCTTCGGCAAAACCCAACGCGGCCGATCGGGTGGCACATTGTTCCTGCCGACTTCGTAACGATGGACACTGGCACTGGAATCGTTCATATCGCTCCCGCGTTCGGCGAAGACGATCTTGAGATTCTCCAACGTGAGAAGCGGCTTTTCGGCCCCAAAGGAGAGGTGCCACCGTTGCTGTGTCCCGTTGCTCCCAACGGCAAGTTCACTGACGAAATCCCAGACTACGCCGGCCGCTGGGTCAAGGATTGCGATAGAGACATCATTCGCGAATTAGAGCGCCGCGGCCTGCTGTTCCACCGGGAACAGTACGTGCACGACTATCCGTTCTGCCCGCGGGCGGAAGAGGATCCGCTGATCCAGTATCCCCGCCGGAGCTGGTTCGTGCGGACCACGCAGTTCAAGGACCAGATGTTGGCCAACAACAGCCGGATCAACTGGCTGCCCGAGCATATCCGCGACGGACGGTTCGGCAACTTCCTGGAGACGAACGTCGATTGGGCGCTGTCGCGCGAGCGCTATTGGGGTACCCCGCTGCCGATCTGGGTCTGCGAGCAGACCGGCTACATGGAGGCGGTGGCCAGCTACGAGGAGCTGCTGGCCAAGCCCGGCGCGTCGGGAACCGAGGCCTGGGAAAAGGCCCGGCGGGAGAATCCCCAACTGCCCGACGACCTGCGCGTGCACAAGCCCTACATTGACGAAGTAACCTACGACTCGCCCAAGGCGAAAGGCGCCCGGATGCGGCGGGTTTCCGAGGTGATCGACTGCTGGTTCGACGCCGGGGCGATGCCCTTTGCCCAGTGGGGATACCCACACGTCTCAGGGGCTCGTAAGCGGTTCGAGGGCCAGTTTCCGGCCGACTTCATCAGCGAGGCCCTGGATCAGACCCGCGGCTGGTTCTACAGCCTGTTGGCCATCAGCACCTTGTTGTTCGGCCGAAGACCAGTAACCGTGCCAGAAATCCTGGAATCGCCCGACAAGGAGGAGATCATGGGGACGTTGGTCGATCCGGCGGCGAGGGTGCGTAACGTGGAGGTTGTCACCAGGCCGCATTCACAGACGGTCGACTTCCCCCATCCGTTCCGCAATTGCATCGTCCTGGGGCTGCTTTTGGGCGAAGACGGCGAGAAGATGTCGAAACGGAAGCGAAACTACCGCGAGCCGAGCGAGATCTTCGACCGCTACGGCGCCGACGCCATGCGCTGGTACTTCTTCGCCAACCAGCCGCCCTGGACGACGATCCGCTTCAGCGAGCGGGCTATCAGGCAGTGCATTCCCGAGTTCCTCCTGACGCTCTGGAACGTCTACAGCTTCTTCGTGATCTACGCCAATATCGACGGCTTCGATCCGGCCGCGTCCATCCCCGGCAATGCCGGCCAGCTCGGCAGCGACGTGCTCCGCGGCGCCAAGGGCTACCGGCCGATCCATAAGCGCGGCGAGTTGGACCGCTGGATCCTCAGCGAGCTGGGTCGCACCGCCGCGGCCGTCACCCGGCAGATGGACACCTACGACAACTTCGCCGCCTGCACCCGGCTTACCGAATTCGTCGACGCGCTTAGCAACTGGTACGTCCGCCGCAGCCGCGACCGCTTCTGGACCGGTCAGAAATCGGCCGACAAGACCGACGCCTACTGGACGCTCTACGAGTGTCTGCTTACCACCTGCAAGCTGATCGCGCCGTTCGTGCCTTTCCTGGCCGAGGAAATCTGGCAAAACCTGGCCAGGGTGGCCTTCGGCAACCGGGTGACCGAAAGCGTCCACCTTTGCGACTATCCTACCGGCGGCGAGGCGGTAGTCGACGAAGCACTCTCCGAGCAAATGGCCCTGGTCCGCGAAATCGTCTCCCTGGGACGCAGCGCCCGGATGAACGCCAAACTCAAGGTCCGCCAGCCCCTTTCCCTGGTCGAGGTCATCCTGGCCGACCAGACCCATCAAGCCTGGCTGAAGCAGCACGCGGGACTGATCTGCGACGAACTGAACGTCAAGCAAGTGGAATTCGCGCAGAAGGCCGACCAGTACATCACGTACACCGTGTTGCCCGACCTCAAACGATTGGGGCCACGTCTGGGCCGGCGCCTGCCCGGGCTGCGAAAACACCTCAGCCGGGCCGACGGCGGCAAGCTGCTGGCCGATCTGGAGCACAAGAGCGAACTGGTCCTCGAGTTGCCCGACGGGCCGGTCACGCTCGACGCCGACGACCTTCAAGTCCGGCTTCAGGCCAAACAGGGCTGGGCCGCCGCGCAGGGTCCCTCCTGCGTGGTGGTGCTCTCGACGGAACTGACCGACCGCTTGATCGCCGAAGGGCTGGCCCGCGAGTTGGTCCATGCCGTCGGCAACCGGCGCAAGGAGATGGGCTGCCAGTACACCGATCGGATCATCGTGGGTCTGGTGACCGAGTCGGATGAGCTACGGGCCGCCGTGGAACAGTTCCGCGAGTACATTCAAAGCGAAACTCTGACCGTCGAGTTGAAGTCCGAGGCTATCCCGCGTGCCGAACCGGCGGAGCTCAAACTCGCGGGCCACCTGCTGACGCTGTACATTAAAGTGGCCACCGGTCACCCATAAGTCCGGGCCGGGCGTCTGCGCCGGAGAACCACCGCGTGGCCGCAGCGGCTAAACAAGTGTCTGTTTCGCCGTTAGCCAGCCAGAAAAGAACTCGCCGACATGAGCACGCCAGACCCTAAGCCGCTGCGGATCGTGGTGCTGATCTCCGGGGGCGGAACCACGCTGCTGAATTTGACCCGACACATGGACGCCGGCCGGCTGAGCGTCGAGATCCCCCTGGTCATCTCCAGCAGCCCCAAGGCCGGCGGACTGCGGTTCGCCGAAGACGCCGGCATTCCCGGCGCCGTCATCGGGCGCAAGGCCTTCCCTTCCCAGGATGCCTTCAGCCAGGCGATCTTCGATCGCTGCCGCCAGGTCAATGCGGACCTGGTAGTCATGGGCGGGTTCCTGAAACGGATCACCATCCCGGAGGATTTCACCCACCGGGTGACCAACATCCATCCGGCCCTGATCCCCTCCTTCTGCGGCCAGGCGATGTACGGCCACCGCGTCCACGAGGCGGTGCTCGACTACGGCGTGAAGCTCACCGGCTGTACGGTCCACTTCGCCGACAACCAGTACGACCACGGCCCGGTGATCCTACAAAAGGCCGTCCCGGTGCTCGACGGCGACACCCCCGACGAGCTGGCTGCCCGGGTCTTCGAGGCCGAGTGCGAGGCCTATCCGGAGGCCCTGCAACTGATTGCCCAGGGCCGGGTGACGGTCGAGGGCCGCCGGGTGCGGATCGCCCGGCAGTAAGAGCCGGCTGCTCGGCGCCGTTGACTTGACGGTGTTTAGCGGGGCCGCTTGCGGCCCGTTTTCCGACGCCAAACGCTGACCGGTGCCAAAGCGGGCCGCAAGCGGCCCCGCTAAACGCCAGACTGGCAATTCAAGACTCGCACACCTGCGCACTTTCTCTAATACCCCCAGACTATCTCGTGGTGCACGTAAGTGCGTACCTACGCCGGGGTTACGGAATATTTTCGCCATTTCCAATCATATTATTAGCACATTAGATGACGAAGTTCATCAGAAACGTGAGTGATTATGGCGCCTGATGGTTGATTTCTTTCAGACTTTCGGCGATAATCAGTGAGTTGGATCGTCTCAGTTCGCTTGTAGGATGCACTGCCATGTTGGCGGAAGAACGTCGTAGTCGGCTATTGGAATTCGTGCGCGTCCGACGGGACCTGGAGCACTTGGAACGGCAGGGCTCGACGCACCGGATTCACGGGGGCGTGCTCTATGCGGGCAGTTCGCCCAAGATGCCCCACTTCGACGCCCGGCAATCGGCCCGCTGGGCACAGAAGAGGGCCATCGCCGAGAAGGCGGTCGAGCTGATTGAAGACGGCGACACGATCCTGTTGGACGGCGGCAGCACCACCTACGAGGTTGCCCGGATGCTGGTCGGCCGCCCCGTCCACGTGGTTACGATCGCACTGCCGGTAGCCAACCTGTTCGCCTCCGACTCGGGAAGCGACCTGGTGCTGATCGGCGGGAACATCTGTCCGCGGACGGGTGTCGCTCAAGGGCCCTACGCCGACAAGATGCTTGAGATGGTTCGGGTACGAAAGGCCGTGCTGGGCGCGGCGGGAATCAACGACGAAGGGTTTTTTAACAACAACCTGCTGCTGGTCGAGACGGAGAGGGTCATGATGCAGGCCGCCGACGAGGTGATCCTGGCGGCCGACAGCTCCAAGTTCGGGCGTCAAAGCCTCACCCACCTGTGTTCGCTGGGAGACGTCGACCACCTGGTCGTTGATAGCGGCATTACCCAACAGTGGCGCAGCAAGGTCGTCGCTGCCGGCGTCCACTTGCTGGTCGCCGGAGAGAACGGATAGCGGAGAACCGCAGGACACACGGTATGAGCATTGCTGCACCTGTTGATCGAGACCTCGTCGAACAGATTGTCCGGGAGATCGTGCTCAGGCAGATCGGGGCGCCGGACGGCAAACCGGAACTGGTGGTGACCATCTCCGCCCGGCACGTCCACCTGACCGACGAAGACGTGGAGACGCTGTTCGGCCCCGGACACAAGCTGACGGTCACCAGAGCGCTCTACCAGGAGGGGTATTTCGCGGCGGAGGAGACCGTGATGGTGGTCGGGCCGCGGCGGCGGATGTTGCCCACGGTCCGGGTGCTGGGCCCCACCCGGCCGAAAAGTCAGGTGGAGCTGGCCTTTACCGACGGCATCTCATTGGGGATCGACCTGCCGGTCCGCCAAAGCGGCCGGATCGACGGCACGCCCGGCTGTGTGCTGGTCGGCCCCCACGGCGTGGTGGAGCTGAACGAGGGCGTGATCCGCGCCGAGCGACACGTCCACATGGGCCCCGCCGACGCCCAGCGCTACGGCGTGGCCGATGGGGGGCGGATGAGTCTGCGGGTCCACTCGGCCTGTAGCAGCGCGTTCGACGACCTGCTGGTGCGGGTTGGCGAAAAGATCAAGCTCGAGGTGCACCTGGATACCGACGAAGGCAACGCGTGTGACATCGATCACGCTCGGAACGTGAAACTGTTCAAACCGTAACACTTAATCACCGGAGTTACTCACACTGGGAGAGAAGTACCATGGCAAAGGTAATGGAAGCGCTGGGCATGATTGAGACCAAGGGCTTCGTAGTCCTGGTCGAAGCCAGCGATGCAATGTTGAAGGCGGCCAACGTCCAATTCCTCGGCTGGGACAGCGTCGGCAGCGGCATAGTCAGCGCGTTCGTGACCGGTGACGTTGCCGCCGTGAAAGCGGCCACCGACGCGGGCGCCGCCGCCGGCAGCCGCATCGGCGAGGTAATCAGCGTGCAGGTCATCCCCCGACCGCACGACGACTTGGGCTTGGTCTTGCCCAGCGAGGACAAGCCGAAGCGGAGCGTGAAGGTCAAGTCCAAGCAAGGGTCGGCCGAGTAACGCCACCTGACGACCATCCACAACTCACTCCAGCGAAGAAGGGAAAACACCACGATGCAAGACGCCATTGGATTGCTCGAAACCAAGGGCCTGGTGGCCCTGGTCGAGGCCACCGACGCCATGGCCAAGGCCGCCAACGTCCAGGTCGCCAAGCGGGTCGCGATCGGCGGCGGACTGGTGACCACCATCGTCCGCGGCGACGTGGGCAGCGTGCGGGCCGCCGTGGAGGCCGGGGCCAACGCCGCCTCGCAGGTCGGCGAGCTGGTGGCCAGCCACATCATCCCCCGGCCGGCCGAGGGCGTGGTCGGCGCGTACCTGTTGTAGCCAAATGGGATTTCGTGGCTTCGGGAGTCTCTGACGTTTAGCTCCGGCGGCCACGCTGGGAAAAACACCGCCGCGTGGCCGCGGCGGCCAAACGATTCCTCCCGGAATCACGAAACACCGTTTGGGCTCCTTGCGGACTTACCCTCACGTGGAAGCACGATGCCATGAAGATCCTCGTAGCCAATCTCGGTTCGACGAGCTTCAAGTACCGGCTGTTTGACATGGACGCAAACCAGCAGCTCGCCCGCGGCGGGATCGAACGGATCGGTTCCGACCAGAGCCGCTGCTACGTCGAGGCCGGCAACCGGCGGCGGGAGGAAGTGGCGGCCGTTGCGGACCAGGCCGAGGCCGTCCGCCGCTGCCTGGCCCAACTGACCGACCGCGAGTCCGGCTGCCTTCAGGACGCGGCCGAGGTCTCGGCCATCGCGTTGAAGGCGGTGCACGGTGGATCGGTCAGCGGCGTGAGGCAGGTGACGCCCGAGGTCCTTTCGGCCATGGAGCAGATGATCCCGGTGGCTCCGGCCCACAATCCGCCCTACATCGATGCCATGCGGCTGCTGGCCGAGCAGTTGCCGGAGATCCCCCTGGTGGCGTGCTTCGAGACCGACTTCCACCGCACCATCCCCGAGCGGAACCGCCTCTACGCCGTGCCCTACGAGTGGGCCCGCGACGGCCTGGTCCGCCGATGGGGATTCCACGGCGCCAGCCACCGCTACATCGCCGGCCGTACCGCCGAGTTGCTCGGCCGCGAGGATCTGCGAATCATCTCCTGCCACCTGGGCGGGTCCGGCTCGCTGTGTGCGATCCGCCGCGGCCGCAGCGTGGCCACCAGTATGGGCTTCAGCCCGCAGAGCGGCCTGCCGCAAAACAACCGCGCCGGCGACTTCGACCCCTTCGCCTTGCCGCTGGTGATGGAACAGAACGGCAAATCGCTGGCCGAGGTGCTCGGCGTGCTGGCCTCCCAGAGCGGGCTGTTGGGCCTCAGCGGCACCAGCGGCGACATCCGCGACGTAGCAGAAGCAGCCGAAGCGGGCAACGACCGGGCACGACTCGCCTTGGAGGTCTACGCCGCCAGCGTGCGGCACTACCTGGGGGCCTACCTGGTCGAGCTGGGCGGTGCCGAGGTGATCGTGTTCACCGGCGGAATCGGCGAGAACCGGGCCGCCATCCGCACGGCCGTCTGCGAAAACCTGGAAGAGTTGGGCATCGTGCTCGACCCGCAGGCCAATCAAGCGGCCCAGGGCGAAGCCCGGATCAGCACTGCCCAGAGCCGCGTTCAGGTCTGGGTGGTGCCCACCAACGAAGAACTGATCGTCGCCCGGCAGGCTGCACAATTACTGGAGGGCTAACGCGATGCTTGTTGCCAAGGTCACCGGATCGCTGGTCGCCACGCAGAAAATCGGCTCCATGGTCGGCCGGAAGCTGTTGGTCGTCGAGCCCTACCGGGTCGATGCCCGGGACGGCCGCAGCCTGAGCGGCACCGGGCGGGCCTTCGTGGCCGTGGATACGGTGGGGGCGGGCGAGGGCGAACTGGTGTTGATCACGCAGGGCTCCAGCGCCCGGCTGACACCCGAGACCAAGTCCCTGCCGATCGATACGGTGATCATCGGCATCGTTGACAGCGTCCACGTGGGGCACCAGTGCGTGTACGACAAGGAAGGGGAAAACACGAAGTAGATCCGCCGTTTAGCCGCCGCGGCCACGCGGCGTTTTTTCCTTTTCCCGGCGTGGCCGCCGGGGCTAAACAACGTGGCCGCCGGGGGTGAACAACGAACACAAAACGAAAAACACAAACCCATCTCGATCGTGAGAAATCCTCTGCCATGCAAGTTGACGAAGCCCTGATTCGCAGCGTCGTCGAGCAAGTGATCATCCGGCTGGGCGGCAACGGGACCGTGGCCCCGACGGGCGGCGGCAACCAGGGCCGCTTCGGCCTGTTTACCTCTGTAAACGAAGCGGTGGCCGCCGCGCGGGAGGCCTTCGGCCGCCTCTCCGAGCGGACCCTGGACGACCGCCGACGCATCATCGAGCATATCCGGCGGATCTCCATCGACCAGTGCGTCGAGCTGGGCACGATGGAGATGGAAGAGACCAAGATCGGCCGGCTGAAGCACAAGATCGAGAAACTCAAGACCCTGGGCGAGCGCTCGCCCGGCGTGGAGTTCCTCCGCAGCGAGGTCTTTAGCGGCGATCACGGGCTGGCGGTGATCGAGCACGCCCCCTTCGGCGTGATCGGCGCGATTACGCCGGTGACCCATTCGCTGCCCACGATCACCGGCAACGCGGTCAACATGATCGCCGCCGGCAACACCCTGGTGATCAACCCGCATCCCGGCGGCCGGCGCGTGGCCGCCGAAGGGGTCCGCCGCTTCAACCAGGCGATCTATCGCGACCTGGGGCTGGACAACCTGATCTGCCTGATCACCGAGCCCACGCTGGAGACGGCCGAGGCGATCTTCAAGCATCCCGACATCGCCTTGTTGTGTGTGACCGGTGGTCCCGGAGTGGCCCGGGCGGCAATGCAACAGGCCAAGCGGGCAATCGTGGCCGGCCCCGGCAATCCGCCCGTGGTCGTAGACGAAACCGCCGACCTGGACCGCGCCGCAAAGTGCATCGTTTTGGGCGGCGCCTACGACAACAACCTGCTGTGCATCTCCGAGAAACAGGTCTTCGTGGTCGAGCGGGTCTTCGACGCCATGATGACGGCCATGGAACGGGCCGGCGCCGTGCGGCTGAATTCCCGTGAGATCGACGCCCTGACCAAGGCGGCCATCACCACCGCCGGCGAGGGCGAGAAGAAACGCGACGTACCGGGGCGCGATTTCCTGGGCAAAGACGCCGCCGTATTGGCCCAGGCGGCCGGCCGAGGCATCCCGGCCAACGTGGAGCTGCTCTTCGGCGAGACCGACGAGTCGAACCCCTTCGTGCCAGTCGAGCAGATGATGCCCTTCCTGCCGTTTGTCCGCGCCCGCGACGTCGACCAGGCCGTCGAGATGGCCTATCGCAGCGAGCACGGATTCGGGCACACGGCCGTGATCCACTCGAACCACGTCCGCAACATGACCAAGATGGGCAAGAAGATGGATACCACGCTGTTCGTCAAGAACGGGGCCAGCCTGGCGGGCCTGGGCATAGGAGGCGAGGGTTATATCTCGTTCTCCGTTGCCACCCCGACCGGTGAAGGCCCCACCACGCCCCTGACGTTCACGCGCCAGCGGCGGTGCTCGATGATCGACGATCTGCGAATCCTGGGGAGGTAACCGATCAGCGCTAAGCCAGAATGATGCACCAATCTGCCGTTTAGCGGCCGACGGCACGTCGGCCACATTGTAACGCAACGTTCAGGCCGACGTGCCGTCGGCCGCTAAACTGTGTGACAATCAACGGAATTGGTTCCGGAGGAAAGCGACAAATGTACTACGGCCGCGTCGTCGGAAACGCCACGGCAACCGTGAAACACCCTTCGA
>CAZUAM010000016.1:9837-23774 GCA_964618095.1 uncultured Planctomycetaceae bacterium
ATGTACTACGGCCGCGTCGTCGGAAACGCCACGGCAACCGTGAAACACCCTTCGATGGAAGGCTGCAAGCTGCTGCTGGTCATGGCCCTTCAGGCCGACGGCCGCAGCATCGAGGGTGACCCGGTGTTGGTGGTCGATACCCTCGGGGCCGGAAAAGGAGAAAAGGTAATGATCACCAGCGACGGGATTGGAGCCCGCGAACTGCTCGGCGACAATACCTCGCCCGTCCGCTGGACCGTGCTGGGGATTGCCGACTGATGGCCGAACCGCCGATTGACATTGATCGGGTAGTGCGTGAGGTGCTGGCGGACCTGGGTGCCGGGCCGGCTGAGGGTGCCCCGGGTGGCACTGGCAGCTTGTCTGGCAGTGCGGACGGTGGATCCCGCGGGGAAGCACCGGCGGGCAAGCCGCCGGTGGCACCCGGCGGAGAGTTGATCCTCACCGCCCGAGTGGTGACGCTCTCGGAGGTGGAAGGCCGGCTGGGGGCAGTCCGGCGACTGGTGGTGCCGCCCCAGGCGGTGATCACGCCGGCGGTCCGCGACGAGCTGATTCGCAAGAACGTGAGCTTGGCCTATGCCCCGCCGGCAGCGGCCCGGGCCACCGCCCCGGTCCGGCTGGTTCTGGTGGCGGCCGGCAGCCGAGTGGACCCCGCCCCGCTGGTCGCCGCCCTGAGCAACGAAGGGATCGAGGTCCAAGAGCACAGGTCCGACTGTCTGATCGCCGCCACCGATCAACTGGCCGACGAAATCGCCAAGCCCGATACCCTGGGGCTGTTGCTCACCCGGCACACGGCCGCCGGATTGTGCCTGGCGAACCGGCTGCGGGGCGTTCGGGCCGTGTCGGGGGCCGACGCTGGGGCAGCGTCCGCCGCGGCGGCCTCGGTGGGGGCCAACCTGCTGGTGGTCGATCCGGGTACCCTGAGTCTGTTCCAATTGAAACATATCGTCACCGAGTTCTGCCGAGCCGGAACTCGCCAGTGCCCCGAGGTCTTCAAAGAACGACTAGCATAAAGCCGCTCGCGGCTTAGCCTGGGAGAGATACAGTCCATGCGAATCGGCGAAGTCATCGGCACAGTCACACTCAACCGCCGGCACCCCAGCCTGGAAGGGGCCCGATTGAAGCTGGTCGTGCCGCTTAGCTGGGACAATCTCGCCGGCCGCTCCGACGAGTCGATGGGCGAGATCGCCGTGCTGGACGAGCTGGGTGCCGGGCTGGGCAGCCGCATCGCCCTGAGCGAAGGCCGCGAGGCCGCCATGCCGTTCTACCCCGAAGTCAAACCGATCGACGCCTACAACGCGGCGATCCTCGATACGCTCGAGTTCGAAATGCCCAAGCTATAATATCAAGGGGGAAGGCGGAAGGCGGAAGGGGGAAGGCGGAAGGGGGAAGGCGGAAGGGGGAAGGCGGAGGACGTTAGGAATCCGCTTCCTGAGTACGCAGTACGGAGTACGGAGTACTGAGAACTGACCACTGACAACCGATTACTGACAACCGATTACTGACAACCGATAACTGACAACCGACATGCTTAACGTCCACAAGATCAAGCAAGATATCTGTGCTATCGGCGACCGGCTCTACAAGAAGGGCTTTGCCGCCGCCAACGACGGCAACATCGGTGTCCGCGTCGGCCGAAACGAGGTGATCTGCACGCCCACGCTGATCAGCAAGGGGTTCATGACGCCCGACGATCTCTGTCTGGTCGACATGGACGGTAACCAGATCGGCGGCAGCCGCAAGCAGACCAGCGAAGTCAAGCTGCACCTGGCGATCATGAAGGCGCGGCCCGAGATCAAGGCGGTCGTCCACTGCCATCCGCCCCACGCCACGGCCTTCGGTGTGGCCCGGGAGCCGATCCCCCAGTGCGTGCTGTCGGAGGTCGAGATGTTCATCGGCGAGGTGCCGATTGCCAAGTACGCCATCCCCGGCAGCCAGGAGTTCGCCGAGACGGTCTTGCCCTTCGTGCACAAGGCGAACGTGATCATCCTGGCCAATCACGGCACGGTCAGCTTCGACGAAAACCTGGAACATGCCTACTGGTGGACCGAAATCCTCGACGCCTACTGCCGGATCCTGATGCTGGCCAAGGGGCTGGGCCGAATCAGCTACTTCACCGAGCCGGAGGCCAGCGCGCTGTTGGATCTGAAACAGAAGTGGGGCTTTCAGGACCCGCGGACCGGGATGAAAGACTGCGACATCTGCGCCAACGACGTGTTCCGCGAGAGCTGGAAGGAGACGGGCGTCGAGCGGCACGCCTTCGAGCCGCCCCTCTTCCGCGACGCGAAATCACCGCAGGGAAGCACGCCCTCAGGCGGTTCGACACCTGCATCGGGCGGCGGCACTCCTGGGGTCCCTAATCAGGAGGCCCTGATCCAGGCCATCACCGAGCGGGTGATGGCGGCCCTGGGCAACCGGTAGGCAACGGGGGAAGGCGGAAGGCGGAAGGCGGAATCGTTTAGCCGCCGGGCTTGCCCCGATACCGTTCCATCAAAGGCGAAGCCGGCGTCAACACAGTGGCACCGGCGTCTCGCCGGTGTGACGGAATTCATGGCAATGCGTTCACTTGTGTCTCACCGGCGAGACGCCGGTGCCACTTGATCGTCCTGCTCGTTTTGGCGTGGAGGCGGGAGACCGCTGGAATCTCCCCTTCTCGAAAGAGAAAGGCCGCCAGCGACCGACCTCTTGTCGGGGCTCGCGGCCTCGGTTTGACGATGCCCTTGCGGAACCTAGACGTCCAGCGTGTAGCCCTTACGGTAGACGGGCTTGACGATGGTTTCCAGCCCTTTGATGTTGGTGGATTTCATGTTCTTGGCGTCCCACTCGACCTTCGGGCCCAGGCCCTCCTCGTTGGCTACCCAGACGGCCAAGTTGCCCAAGAGGACTATGTCGGTCAGCGGTCCGGCGAAGTCGGGGAAGTTCGACATCGCAGGCACACCGCCTCGAATGGCGCGAATCCATTCCTCGACGTGGCCCGGCGATTCGACAAACTCGACCTCCGGCACGGACACGTCGCCGATGAACTCGATTCCCTGCTCCGCATAGTCGCCCTTGGCATACATGCTCGCCTTGTCGCCGATGATCAAGCTGCCGCTGCCGGTGGGCTTCCGGCCGCCGAGCAGGTCTCTGGAAGGCAGTCTGCCACCGTCGTACCAGACCATCTTCAACGCGGGACGCCAGTCGTTGGCGGCAAACTCGTAGGTGATGGTCGATTTGCTCGGGTAGCTGTCCTTGTTGTGGCCGGTCGTCTCGGCCTGGACGGAGGTCGGGTCTCGCAGGTCGAGGGCCATGTTGGGCATGTTCACGGTGTGGCAGGCCATGTCGCCCAGCGCGCCGGTGCCGAAGTCCCACCAGCCCCGCCACGCGAAGGTGTGATAGCCCGGCCCATAGGGCCGCTCGGGGGCCGGACCCAGCCAGAGATCCCATTTCAGGTGTGCGGGCACGGGCGCCGGCTTCGGTCGCGGGCCACCTTGCGCCCATATCGGGCGGTTCGTCCAGACGTGCAGCTCCTTCGGCGTGCCGACTACGCCGGCCTTGACCTGGGCGGCTGCCTTGCGGGCTGCGCTGAGCGCGGTGTACTGATTTCCCATCTGCGTGGCAACTTTCTTCTCGCGGGCGACCTGCCCCATCAGGCGGGCCTCGTAGATCGCGTGGGTCATGGGCTTCTGGCAGAAGCAATGCTTGTTCATCCGCATGGCCATCAGACCCGCCGGGGCGTGGTTGTGGTCGGGCGTGCTGATGGTCACCGCGTCGATGCTCTTCTCCATCTCCTCGAGCATCTTGCGGTAGTCGGTGTACTTCTTGGCCTTGAGGAACCTCTGTTCCCCTCCTCGCCTCTTCCTCTGTGCCGCGCGGTTGAGGGTGTTCTCGTCGACGTCGCAGATGGCCACGATGTCCCCGTGATCGGAAGCCTCGTTGGAGTCGCTGTCCCCCTTACCTCCCACGCCCACGCAGGCGAATTGGATCCGCTCGTTGGGTGACTTGCTCTCCCGGGCCTGCACGCCACCGGCGACCCAGTAGCCCACACTGGTCACGGCAGTCGTTTGCAGGAATTGGCGACGAGTAGTTTTGTAAGCCATAATTCCAAGCTCCCTTAATAGTTGAATTGCGGTTACGCAAACACTGATGGCGGACTATGCAAGATACCATAAGATAGCCCGCCCAGCGAACTCTTGCAAGGATCCCCGAGGCCAGCCTGGAGATCGCGGCCAGTGCCGATTTCGGTCGATGCACCTGGTGATAGCCTGCCCCCGCTGGAGGGGGCTACCCCGCGGGAGAAGGCCGGGCTGACGTTGTCCAGAATCGCCAAGGGCTCTATCTTCGGCGTGTCACACGTCCGTTGAGGGGGTAAAGGTGACTCCGTTTTCAGCCACGTGGCACTACCGGTCCGTCGCATCTAACCTGACGAGTAACTCACGATAGCCGGGACGCAACGCGTCGCGGTATGAACCAGGGAAAGGGACGCCATCGGATGACTCCTGCGAGGACTCCCCGCGACGCGTTGCGTCCCGGCTACCACTCATTTTTCCTGCGACAAACCACTCGTACTCCTTCAAGGGGTTTGCGTCCGAATCGGTTCTCCGGTAGGCTGAAAACTGTTCGCGGCAGCCGGATGTCAGATTTTTTCAAGGAGTATTGAGGTGATGAAGTTCCAGGCGATGTCTCTTGTCATCCTGAGCGTTGTCTGTTTCGCCGGTTGCCCTGCGCGGGAAGAGAAACCGACGAAACCCGGCCCGGAGGGCAAACCCGGAGCAACCCCAGGGCCGGTCGCGGAACCAGAGGCCAAGCCGCCCGCGCAGGACCCGGAAGTGGCGGCCGCCGTGGTGAAGCGGGTCGAGGAGCTTTTCGGCATCATCAAGTACGACCAGTCAAAGAACATCATCGAGGTCGATCTCGACGAGTGCGAAGGCACCGATGCCGACATTGATCTCCTGCTGGAATTGCCGTATCTGCGAACACTCAAGCTGCATGGCGGGCAGATCAGCAACGCCGGTGTGAAGAAACTCAACCAAATGCCCGATCTGGTCGATCTGACGCTCCACAATACCGAGATGGACAACGACGGGTTTGGCCAGCTCACGGACTTGAGTAAGGTGAAGTCGCTCAGCATTCGTCGGACGTCCCGGATGACCGACGAAGGTCTGGACCACCTGAAAAACTTCCCCAACCTTCAGTACCTCTACCTCCTGATGAACAACTTCACCGACGAGGGGCTGGCCCGGCTGAAGGAGATGACCAAGCTCCGGTTGCTCGACATCCGGGGTTGCATGTCCGTTACCGACGCCGGCTTGGAGCATCTGCGGAAACTGACGGAGATGAAGAACCTCAAGCTCAGGGCCTATGGCATCACGGATGCGGGCCTGGCGCACCTGGCGGGGATGACCAAGCTCACGTCGCTGCACGTCCAGGATGCCACCATTTCCGACGACGGGCTTGGGGTCCTCAAGAACTTCCCCGATCTCGAAGAGCTGACCATCTTCCGCTGCACCAACGTGGGCGACGCCGGCCTGGAACACCTCTCGGGAATGACCAGCATCAAACGCTTGTGGCTGAGGAGGGCATCCGTCACCGGGCCCGGCTTGATCCATCTCAAAGCGCTCTCCGGGCTCTGGGAATTGGGCCTCAGCGAGACCCAGATCGACGATGCCGCCTTGGAGCACCTGGCGGCGTTGAGCAAACTTCGCCGGCTGGATCTCCGCGCCACTCCGATCTCCGATGCCGGGCTCGAACACCTCGCCAAGCTGACCAACCTGGAGACCCTCAATCTCGCGGATAACGCAATCGGCGACGCCGCAGTGGAGCAGCTCGAAAAGCTGACCAAGCTGAAAAGCCTGGACCTCAGCAATACGCAAGTCAGCGAGGAAGGCGCAAAGCAACTGAAGCAGGCCTTGCCCGACTGCCAAATCACCCGTTAGGGGCCGATCCGGCGGCTCCGCAATAGCCGGCGGCCAACCTGCCACCGGTCTTCCCGGCGCCCGTTGGACGCCGGCTGGTGGTCACGGCAGATTCGAAGCGCCACTACTCCCCGCAGGTCTCGGCCAACTCGCGGAGATACTCCAGGGCCTCCTCCACGTCCGGCACGTCCACGCCCACTGCCCGACCCTCGTCGTCGCACTCGGCCAGCAGCACGAGCTCGTCGAAATCCTCCGAGGCTGCCAGCCGCCGCCGCGAGCGGACCCCCAGCGTGCCGTCTTTGAGGGCGTGGCCCTCCATGTGATGTTCGATCAGCCAGGCCGTTCGCGGCGTGATCAGACCCTCCAACGCCTCCAACGTTGCGGCCACGTGGTCTTTGCGATCGATCCCCTTGCCCACGTCGTGCAACAGCGCGGCCAGCAGGAACTCTTCGTCGTAGGGCAGTTTCCGCCGGGCCAGCTCGAACACCTGGAGACTGTGATACAGCACGTCGCCCTCGGGATGGTGCTCGGGGCGCTCCTTCACCTGCTCCAGCGGCACCAGCAGCATCTCGTAGAGCTGGAAGCGATCCACCCGGCTTTCGGCCTCCAGCACCGCCTGGTCCAGCGGCATCTCGGGGTACTCCCGCGTAAGCAGCTCTTCCAGCTCCGCAATGCTCGCCCGCTCGATGGCCTTGCCCGTAACCGAACTCTTGAAGACGTAATGCGCCATGTTGGCCGCGTAGATCGTCAGCTCGAAGGCGAAGTGGTCCTGGGCGTGGATGTGCGTGAAGGTCTGCTCGACGCCCGCTTTGCGGACGCGCTTTCGCTCCACTTCGTACCGGATCCCTTCGGCGTCCAGCGCGGCGGCCACGGCCTCGACGCTGTCGGAGAAGACGTGCAGGTCGACGTCGGAGCCCTTGCGGACGTGGCCGGTCAGGGTGCTGCCGATCAGCCGCGGGCGGAACGCCCGCAGCAGGCGCATCACCCGCAGCGCCTCCACCCGCATCTGGCGGAGGTTCTCGGTGCGGCGCTCGCCCTCGTGCACGCGGGCCAGGGCCTGGATCTGGTCGCGGATTTCGCGATTGCCGGGCAGGTCGCCGGGCTTCGGCTCGCCGCGGTAGATCCGCCGGGCGGCCTTCATCTTCGCCCGAAAGTACTCCGACTCCTCCCGGGTGTACATCAGCCGAGCCGCCTCCCAGGCGACGCGGCGACGCAATTTGTCACTGGGCATTTTCAACTGCGCCGAGATTAAGCCCATCAATGCGGCGCGAGGCTGTCAGCCCCTAATTATAAACCACGCCCGCCGGAGAGGCCATAAGAAGTTGTCGAAGAACAAGTTGGGATTGTTGCATTCGCTGATAGCCCCGCCCTTCAAGGGCGGGGTTGCACGTGCCGAGATTCCAGGAACCCCGCCCTTGAAGGGCGGGGCTGTGATCTCAGAGTGCGACGTTACCTCTTGACAACGAGTTTCCGAGACGGGCCCTCAGGCCGAATCGGGCGGGTCCTCGACGCCCGGCGACCCGTTTTGCAGGGCGTCGAACGCCCGAATAATCGCGCTGTTGTCCGCCTCGCCGTAGCCGGCCTCCTGGGCCACTTCCAGCAGCCGGCAGTGCGCCTGGCTCAAGGGCAGGTCGATGCCGGCGGCGGCCGCGCTTTGCAGGATGATTCGGATGTCCTTCAGGTGCTGCGAGAGTCTGGCCTGGGTCTTGAAGTCGCCCTGGACCATCTTCCGGCCCTTGGTATCCATGATACGGGAATAGGCCATGCTCTGCGTCAGGGCCCCGAGGGCGTCCTCGGCGGCCAGGCCGATGGCCCGGGCAAAGGTCAGCCCCTCGGCCAGGGCCGCGCGGTTGAGCCCCAGGACGAGGTTGGTGACCAGCTTCATCTTGGCCCCGCTGCCCCAGGGTCCGACGTAGAGCGACCTGGCGGCGAGACACTCGAACAGGTCGCGGCACGCCTCGTACGTCTCCTTCTGTCCGCCGACGATCACCGTGACCTCGCCCCGGCGGGTCTGTTGGCTGGAGCCGGAGATGGGGGCGTCCAGATAGCGGACACCCCGCTCTGCCAGGCGGGCGCCCAACTGGGCCGTCTGCTGCGGATCGCCGGTGGTGGTGTCGATGATGATCTTCTCCGGCTGCAACCCCGCCTCCATTTGCTTCAACACCTCCTCGACCACCTCGGTCGTATACAGGCTCAGCACCACCCGGTCGCAGAGCGCAAACGGGTTGTCGGCCCACTGGGCCCCTTGGGCCAGCAACGGATCGGCCTTGTGCCTGGTCCGGTTGTAGACGCAGATGGCAAAGCCGGCCTCGAGCAGCCGCTCCGAAAGCGCGGTGCCCATCAGCCCCAATCCGATCACGCCCACCGCTTGTGAACCCATCCCCAGTTCATCGATTGAAGAAAGGCCGGTTGGTTCGTATTTGGCGCCGCATTGTAGTCGCCTTGCCGAGCGCGGTCAACCAGCCGTTTCTGCTCCTGGCGCTTGCGGTGGAGCATGGTGCGATCTGATTCGCCTCTCCAGCCATCGGCCGGGGCAAGCAGCAAGCTGTTCAAGGCGAAGAAGATTTGACGAGCCCCTGTTTTCCTCACTCCTTCTGGTCGATCGCAGGGAAGGGGCCCAGGATCTCCTTGGGGACCTCGGGAACGTCTTCGATGGTGATCTCCAGGGGCAGCCCGTACGTGGGGTCGTGTTTCTCCGGAGTAGTTCCGCCCGGAGTATTTTCGCCCGGAGTATTTTCGCCCGGAGTATTTTCGCCCGGAGTCTTTTTCTCGGGAGGAGGTACAAATTCGGGGGCTTCGCTCCCGCCGTCCCTCAGCAGCACGGTGCCAAGCAGCACGGCCCCCAGCCCTATCACGCCCAGCAGCAGGATCGCGCAGATGACCACGAGCGGCTTTCTTGTCATGCGGTGGGCCTTCTGTCGGCGACTGGTCGTTGGGCAAGCGTGGTCGTTGCGTCGCACAAGGAGGCCATCTTGACGGCTCGAAGGCCTCGCACGTCTTCGGCGGCTTTGGGGGGTTGAGCGAAGCTCCCGCCTAAACGCGCGGAGATATTCCCAGCTAATAGAAGTATACGAGATCGGTCGGCCGGTCGCAAGCGACCAGTGGGTGCAGGACAACGACCGAGGTCGGGCGTATCGGCTATCGGTTGGCCTCAGGGGCGTGGGATTTTGGGCGGACGCGGCTGGCCTTGCCCATCGTCCAGAGTTTCAGGGCCTCCAACTGCTCCCGGCCCCTTTCCAGGTAAAGCCGGCCCAGCGAATCCACGTAATCGCGGGCCTTCTGGTCCTGCCCTTGCTTCCAATCGGGCAGCGGATCGACGATGCCCTGACGAATCAGCTCCTCGCTGAGGGCGTCGGCGATCAGCCGGTGGCCTTCAATGGAAGGATGGACGTGATCGAGCATGAACCTGGCGGGGATCCCGTCCCCGCTGAGCCGCTCGAACAGCTTGCGGACGTCGACCAACTTGGTGTCGGTCTGCCGGGCGACCTCGAGCACGGCCTGGTGCATCGGCTCCAGGATCCTCAGCGGGCAGATGTCGTGTTCCTTGGCCTGGATGTAGGACCGACGGGCAAGCTCCCTCTCTCCCAGCGCCCGGTAGCACTCGGCCAGCAGGTAATGCAGGCCCGCGTGCTGGTCGTCGATCGCCGCGGCCCGTTGGAGGTGGGCCAGCGCCTGGTGCGCGTTGGTTTGGCGAGCCTCGCCGGCCCGGGCAACCAACGAGTCCCACTGCCGCAGCTCCTCGGACGTCAGCCCGTCGCGGTGCTGGGTCTTAAAAGGAGCCGTGCGGAGGTTGCAGACCGGGTTGACCAGCAGCAGGGGGACGCCGGCGTCGCGGGCCATCTGCACCATGCGGTGGAGGTTGTAGCGGAAGTGAGCGATCACGTCCCGCCGCCACTTTTCATCCCGGTGGTACTGTGCCAAACCGCCGCGGTACTCGAGGATGGCGTCGGTTTCCGGTCCCAGTGTGGGACGCCCCTTTGCGGCGGCCTGGCTGGAGCGGCCCCGAAGCCGCAGATAACCTTCGTGCAACAGGGTGTAGGTCCGCGTCCGCGCCACCAGCCCGCAGGGCCAGGCCACCACACCCGGCATGTGCTTGACGTGACCGTAGGTGCGGCCTTCCAGGAACTCGTTGTGCCCGGTGTAGAGGATAATCAGGTCGGGCTGGTAGCGGAGCACTTCTTCCAGGATCGGCACCAGGCGGTAGCTAGCGTAGGATACCCCGCCGCAGTTGACCACTTCCCACCGGCGGCCCGGATCAGCCGCCTGAAGGTCCATCTCCAGCCAGGTGGTAAACGAGGTCTCGATGGAGTAGGGCCGCCCTTGGACCGTCGAGCCGCCCAGGCAGAAGATGCGGAACTCGTCGGACGGTTTTTCTGCGGCAAAGGAGTCGGGCCGGAAGAAGTCCTGCCGCGAGGGCGGGATCTCGTAGCGGGTCCGCCGGTCGTCCAGCACGAACAGCGGATGCACGGCGCTGAAGCCCACGAACGGGTCGTCCCCGTAACTCGGCCGCCCCACGTCCAGGAACGCAAACACCAGCTCGGCCAGCACGAAAGGCGCCAGGCCAAGCATCACGGCGGCCAGACGGAACGCCAACCACCGCAAGCTCCACGGGCGGCCTGCCGGTTTCCCCTGACGCGATTGTCTCATCTGCGTTCCCGACCAACTGAGACCGTTCCCGACCGGTCCGAACGAAGCGACCGCCTGCGTGACGTCCCGCCACCAGCGCCAGTCTAACCCGAGCAGATTGGTGCCGCAATGACGGCCGGCACATCGGCGCGTGCCGCCAAAATCCCCGGGCGACGTTGGCCCCCGCCTATGAGCAACGGGATCTGGCACGACGAACCAGTAGCGCGTAGCCCCGGCTGCGCCGGCCGCTTCCAAGTGAATGTGCGGGTGGGTATCATGGACCCGAGGCGGCCGGGACCGGAAAAGACCGCCCCGATTGCAATCGGGGGAGCTTTGAGATATTCGTTCATCAGCACGCCGAAACCTTCCTTGATCCGCTGGAATCCGACGTTCGAAAACCTCTTCGTTCCTTCTTTCCCAAGGAGAAAGCCATGACTGCCTGCCGTTGTCGTCTGTTGTTGCTTGCCGGGCTGATCTTCCTGATGCCCTCTGCCCGGACCTGGAGCCAGCCCTCTCAGAAGTCTGGGCCGCCTGCCGCTCAGTGGAAAAAGAAGATCCTCAAGGAGTATGACAAGGACGGGGACGGGCAGCTCAGCCGAGAAGAGAGACAGGCCCTGCGCAAAGACGTCCTGGAAGGACGCCTTGACGTGCCCCCGGCGCTCCGCAAGCAGTTCCAGCGCGCCGGCCAAGCCGGCGGCCGCCTGCGGCAGAACGTAACCATCCAGCGCGACGTCGTCTACGGCAAGGCCGGTGACCGGGCCCTGAAGCTGGACATCATCCGGCCCGGGCAGCCGGGCGACTCGCCCCTGCCGGTGATCGTCTTCGTCCACGGCGGCGCCTGGCGGGCAGGAAACAAGTGGGGCGGAGTGGGGCGACTGGTCCCCTTTGCGGCCTCCGGGGACTACTTCTGCGCGTCGGTCGGGTACCGGCTCTCGGGCGAGGCCACCTGGCCCGCCCAGATCCACGACTGCAAGGCCGCCATCCGATGGCTGAAGGCCAACGCCAAAAAATACAACATCGACCCGAAGAAGATCGGCGTCTGGGGCTCGTCGGCCGGCGGGCACCTGGTCAACATGCTGGGCACCTCCGGCGACGTGAAAGAGCTGGAAGGCGACTGCGGCTCGCCCGACCAGTCGAGCCGGGTGGCCTGCGTGGTACCCTTCTGCGGTCCGTCCGACTTCAGGGCCATCGGCAGGCTCAAGGGCGGCGCCGCGCCTTCGGCCGTGGCCCAACTGCTGGGCGGGCCGATCGGCGAAAAGCAGCAGGCAGCCGTCGCCGCCTCGCCGGTCACCCACGTCTCCAAGGACGATCCCCCGTTTCTGATCGTGCACGGGACCGACGATCGGACGGTCCCCTTCGCCCAGGCCGAGACACTGCACGCCGCGTTGAAGAAGGCCGGCGTGGATTCGACCTTCGTCAAGATCGAAGGCGGCGGGCACGGCATCGGGGGTGAGGAGGTCATGAAGCGGGTGCGGGCCTTCTTCGAGAAGCATCTCCGCGGCCGGGACGTGGAGGTTTCGGACAAACCGGTTCCCGCCCAGCAGCGGCCGGCACGCCCGGCACGCCCCAAGGATCGGCAACCTCCGCAGCCGTCCGACTGAGCGCCGGATGGTCAGGCGAATAGGCACACGGGACGCGCCCCCCGACTGCAATCGAGGGGCTTTGGCATGTTCGTGTGTCAGCATTGTGATCTCTACGTTTTTCATCCCGGTGACCCTATCCGCAGCACCGCCGTTGTGGTAGATTGCCTACTCCAATCGCCGGCCCCTCCTGAAGAAAGGTCCCTTCCATGTTCTTGGCCTTCGGCGAGATCATGTTGCGGGTGACGCCGCCGGGGTTGATGCGGTTCCGGCAGGCCCTGCCCGGGCCGCTGGATTGCAGCTTCGGTGGCGGCGAGGCCAACGTCTGCTGCTCGCTGGCCTTGCTGGGGCGCAAGACCCGGTACCTGACGGCCCTGCCGAACCACGCCATCGCAGAAAGCCTGATCGACTCGCTGCGGGCCCTGGGCATCGACACCGACTGCATCCTGCGGCGCGCCGCGGGCCGGCTGGGAATCTACTTCCTCGAGGGCGGTGCCAACCAGCGGGGCTCCAGTGTGCTCTACGACCGCCACCAGAGCGCCGTCAGCCTGGCTGCACCGGAGGAGTACGACTTCCCGGCCGCACTCGACGGAGTTGAACGCCTACACGTGACCGGGATCACCCCCTCGCTCAGCGAAAACGCCTTCCGCTCGACGCTGGGGCTGGTGCAGTTGGCCAAGTCCAACGGCGTGAGCGTCTCGTGCGATCTGAACTTCCGCAAGAAGCTCTGGCGGTGGCGGCCGGGGACCGACCCCCAGGCACTCGCCCGCGAGTGCATGTCCCAGATCCTCCCGCAGGTTGACCTGGCCATCGGCAACGAGGAAGACGCCGAGAAGGTGCTGGGCATCTGCGCCAAGGGCAGCTCGGTCGAAGAGGGCCGCATCGACCCGGAGGCCTACAAGGCGGTCGCCCGGCAGATCCACGCCCTGTTTCCCAACCTCGGCCAAGTGGCCATCACGCTTCGCCAGAGCATCTCGGCCAGCCACAACAACTGGGGCGCGATGCTGTTTGAGGCCCGGGCAAACAAGACCTTCTTCGCCCCCTTGCACCAGCAGGGCGATTATCGGCCGTACGAGATCCGCAACATCGTAGACCGGGTGGGGGCCGGCGATTCGTTTGCGGCCGGGCTGATCTACGCCCTGGATTCGGACGAGTTTGCCGACTCCGCCACGGCCGTCGGTTTCGCCGCGGCGGCCAGTTGCCTGAAGCACTCCATTCCCGGCGATCTGAACTACGCCACGCTCGAGGAGATCCGGGCCCTGGCCGCCGGCCAGGCCGCCGGCCGGGTGCAGCGGTAGGTCAAGAGAGTAACGTCAGCACGAAAACCCCCAACAGCGGCGACGCAACCGGAAGTTGTCAGCGTTTGGGATTCAGGATTTGCGATTCTGACTGGGCAGCTTAGCGGCGGGGCTTGCCCCGCGATGCACCCTGCACACACCACAGACCAAGGGCAAGCCATGAAAACCATCGGGCTGATCGGCGGGATGAGCTGGGAGTCGTCGATCGAGTACTACCGGATCATCAACTTGGCAGTGCAAGCCAAACTCGGCGGACTCCACTCGGCCAGGTGCATCATGTACTCGGTAGACTTCGCCGACATCGAGCCGCTGCAACAAGAAGGCAGATGGCCGGAAGCCGCCGGGTTGCTGATCGCCGCCGCCAGAAACCTGCAGCGCGGCCGGGCCGATTTCCTCGTCCTCTGCACCAACACCATGCACAAACTGGCCGACCAGATCGAAAAGCACACTGAAATCCCGCTGCTGCACATCGCCGACGCGACTGCCCGGGCCATCAAGTCGCAAGGGATCGGCAAGGCCGGGCTGCTGGGAACGCGCTTCAC
>CAZUAM010000016.1:23784-24788 GCA_964618095.1 uncultured Planctomycetaceae bacterium
CGAATACTTTGTAGGACAGGAACTCGCCGTATTTGTGCAGGAGCTGGTCGTAGAAGGGCGCCTCCGCCGGCCCCTCGGTGACCGTCGGCTCCCACGCAAGCGTGCGCAGCACGCCATCGAAGTCCTCGTCCCAAACCAACAACAGCGAGCGATCGTCCATCGCGTCATTTACGACGAGCTGTGTCTCGGCCGCATTGAGCAGTCTTCCAAACAACAGTACCTCGCCATCATCGACGAGCTTGCCAATCGCGGGGCCGAAGGCATCATCCTCGGCTGCACGGAGATCGGCCTGTTGCTCAAAGCGGAAGACAGCCGAGTGCCGCTGTTCGATACCACGAAGATCCACGCGGAAGCGGCCGTGGAGTACGCGCTGGAGACGTAATCCCCAGGCGACACTGAACTTTTGGCCCACCGGTGCTAAGCCGCAAGCGGCTTCTGCGTGTGGTGGATTTGCCCGTTCACGTTAACTCCACCACCTGCCGATACTCCGGCACGCCGACTTCCCAGCCCAGCTCCCCTCGGACGCGTTCGGCCAGGCTCAGCGCCTGGTCTTCGTCGCCGTGGGTGAGGAAGAGGCGTTCGGGCGGGGACTGGAAATAGCCCAGCCAGCGGATCAACGCCGAACGGTCGGCGTGGCCGGAGAAGCCGTGGATCTGCTCCACCCGGGCCTTGACCTGATGGTGGCGGCCGTGGATGCGGACTTCCGGGTTGCCGTCGAGGATCTGCCGGCCCAGCGTGCCGTGGGCCTGGTAGCCCACAAATAGAATCGTGCTCTCCGGCCGCTGGATGTTCCGGCGGAGGTGAAACTTGATCCGCCCCGCCGTGCACATGCCGGAGGTGGACATGATGATCGCCGAGCCCGGATGATCGTTGATCGCCTTCGACTCGTCCACGGAGCGGGTCGTCTCCAGCCCGGGGAAACCCAGCGGCGAGTCGCCCGAGGTGATCAACTGCCAGGCCTCGAGATCGAAACACTCGCGGTGCCGGCGGAAGATGCCGGTCAC
>CAZUAM010000016.1:24798-26477 GCA_964618095.1 uncultured Planctomycetaceae bacterium
ACGGACAACTCGGGGATCCGCCCGGCGCTCAGCAGCCGGCTGAGGTGGTAGACCAACTCCTGGGCGCGCTCGATGGCGAAGATGGGGATCACCACGTTCCCGCCCCGTTCGACCGCCTGGTGGATCACTCGGGTGAGTTGCGACTCGACGTCGCCCGGTCCCTCGTGGTCGCGACCGCCGTAGGTCGATTCCATCACGATCAGGTCGGCCTCGGCCAGGGCGGTCGGATCGCGGACGATGGGCTTACCCCACTGGCCGATGTCGCCCGAGAAAATCAGCCGGCGCGTCCGGCCACCGGACTGCACGTTCAGCTCGATCATCGCCGAGCCCAAGATATGCCCCGCGTCGTGAAACACGGCCGTGACTCCATTTCCGATCTCCACGGGCTGTTCGTAGGGCACGGTCTGAAGCAGCGGCAGCGTGCGGGCGACCTCCTCGGCGGTGTAGAGGGGCCTGACGGGGTGCTTGCCTTTGCGGCCTTCTCTCTTGTGGCGCCTTTTTTTGTAGGCGGCGTCCTCCGCCTGAATCTTGGCCGAGTCGCGCAGCACCAGCTCGACCAGATCGGCCGACGCCGCGGTGGCCAGGATCGGACCGCGGAACCCCTCGCCAACCAGCTTCGGCGCCAGGCCGCAGTGGTCCAGGTGGGCGTGGGTCAGCAGCAAGGCGTCAATCTTTTTCGGCCGCAGCGGGCTGGGCTCCCAGTTCCGCTCCAGGTACTTCCGCTCCTGGTACATCCCGCAGTCGACCAGAATCCGGGCCCCGTCGGCCTCCACGTAATACTGCGAGCCGGTTACCTGGCGCGCGGCCCCCAGGAATTGTAACTTCACGGTGCGTTCCTTTCGGACGGCGATGGCAGAGAATCAGCGGACCCTCAAGGATACCGAGATCCCGGGGCCGCGCGTAGGCCAACCCCCGTTTGGCACACGAGGGAGGAAGCCAAATTCCGTACAGTTCCTCGCGGAGCCGGAAGGCAACGCCTTCCGGACCCGCAGGCCGTTGGCCTCCGGCTTTGGCACGAGACTTCCGTATCCGCCGCTACTTGTTCAGTTTCGCCAGGTACGCGTCGGGATCACCCTTGATCGTGTTCTCACAGCCCGAACAGCAGAGGAACACGTCCTGCCCCTTGACGGTGATCTTGATCGGCTTTGCCATCGATCCCAAGCGTTGCTCCGAGACGGGGCAGATCCGCTGCTTCTCGGCCGCGGCCCGATCTCCTTCCGGCAGTTCTGCAAGCGCCGCTTGGATCTTGGCCTCTTGCGGGCTTAGCTCGGTGGCGGCGTCCTCGGCTCCGCAGCCGGCCAGGCCGGCGGAAATCACCAGTACGGCCAGGCCGCACAGAAACATGGTCCATCTGGACATCTCATCATCTCCTTTTCCGTAAATAAAACGGGGAAAACCAGCGGCCTAAGCAGTCGCGTCGGCCGCGCCAAAACCGAGTTTCAGCTTGATCTCTTGAATCAGACAATAGCTGACCGGTACGAAGAATAACGTCATCAGTTCGATACACATCCCGCCGAACGAAGGGATGGCCATGGGCACCATCACGTCGGCGCCGCGGCCGGTGCTGGTCAGCACGGGGATCAGCGCCAGGATCGTGGTCGCGGTGGTCATCAGACAGGGCCGAATCCGCCGCAGGCCCGCCTGCACGGTGGCCTCGCGGACCTCCTGTCTGGTTTTGA
>CAZUAM010000017.1:0-26090 GCA_964618095.1 uncultured Planctomycetaceae bacterium
AAGTCATTGCACGACATAGAGTTAAGCAGAATTCCCCCTTGGAACTTCGGATTAGGGATTGGGGATTAGGGATTGGGGATTAGGGTCATGCCGTTTAGCGGCGGGCGGTACGGCCGCCATCGACGCCCGGGTCGATTGCCCCCCTCAGCCTCTCGGCCGGGAGGGGATCCTCGAGGGCGGAAGCCGGAGGGGGAACGGGGAATCGCGGGTCGCAAGGCTCCCCCTTCGCCCCGTTTTCCCCCTGGCAGGAACGTCACAAATACCGTAGAATACGCGAATTAGGGCAAACCGGTCCCGTTGATCCCAATCAGCATGTCCTACCGGTCGATCAAACGCGTCCTTGGCGAGACCAGCCTGGAACGGAAATGCCGGTTTCTGTTCGGGGCCTGTCTGCTTCTGCTGATCACTGCCAGCTTCTGGTCGTACAGCTACCTGACCGAGAAGCTGGTCGAGGAGCAGAACCCGATCAAGGGCCGGCTGCTGGTCGATCAGGTGATGCTGGCGATGCACTGGAAGGAGTTGGAGACCGACAAGACGGATCCGCGGTTCGGAGCGGTCGTCAAGATTGCCTCCAAGACTCTGGACAATCAGGACTACGATTGGGACTGTATCACCACCAAGAAAATGGCCGCCGGGCAAGAGTTGGACGCGTTCGAGCAGCAGTGGGTGAACCGTTTTGCCGAGGATTGGTTCGAGCCCGGACGTGACACCGAGCTTCCCTCGTATTTCGACCGACTTCTCCCCAGCCTGAGCGAATACCAGTACAAGTACTACCAGCCAATCTATGCCGACGACCTAACGTGCGTCTCGTGCCATGATCCGATGGGAGACACGGCTTTGGGGTCCCTGCCGAGCGGGGCAGCAGCCAGCGAGCTGACAGGCAGCCCGCCGCTGAATATAGGAGCTCCGATCGCGATTGCCAAGATCGGCATCACCTTTCCCAACGAGGACACACAGGAGGCCCTCTACCGCAACCGGGCCTGGCTGGTGGCGATTGCCATCGCCACCGTCTTCCTGGCGATGATCGCTGCCTACGTGATCGTCCGCTACGTGATCGTCAAGCCCCTGCGCCACCTCCGCGAAGTCAGCGACGCCATCAGCCACGGAAACCTCTCGCTGCGGGCCGAGATCCACACTGGCGACGAGTTCGAGTCGCTGGCCGTGGCCTTCAACCGCATGTTGCGCCACCTGGTAACCATCCAGGAAGAACTCCGCCAGGTCAACGCCGACCTGGACGCCAAGGTCGATGAGCTGGCCCAGGTCAACATGCGGCTCTACGAGATGAACACGATCAAGAGCGATTTCCTCAACACCATGAGCCACGAGCTACGCACCCCGCTGAACAGCATCCTGGGCTTCAGCGAGGTGCTGGGCTCGATCGATTCGTTGGAGGGACAGCAGAAACGCTACGTGCAGAACATCCAGACCTCCGGCCGGATGCTCTTGGAGATGATCAACGACATCCTCGATCTGGCCAAGATGGAGAGCGGCAAAATGGACATCCGGCTGACCGATTTCCGGGTGGAACAGATCGTCGACGCCCAGTGCGACATGGCCCGGCCCCTGACGGAAAAGAAAAACATCGATCTGGAAACCCGCGTCCGAGGGGAATTGCCGCCCGTCCACCAGGACCAGGCCCGGGTGCAACAGATCCTCAACAATCTGCTCTCCAACGCCATCAAGTTCACTCCCGAGGGCGGCCGGATCACGGTCACCGCCCGACGCGACGATCAAGACCGCCTGGTGATGCAGGTCAGCGACACCGGCGTGGGTATCGCCGAGGAGGACCAGCAGGCGATCTTCGAGAAGTTTCGCCAGGGACACACCGGCATGCCCGGCAGCGACGCCATGACCCGGGAATACTCCGGCACCGGGCTGGGACTCTCGATCGTCAAGGAGTTGTGCAAGCTTCTCGGCGGCGAGGCTTCCGTGGAAAGCGAGCTGGGCAAGGGGAGCACCTTCACGGTCCGCCTGCCCTGGCAGCTCCAGGAGCAGCCCCGGCTCGACTCCGCCCTGGCCGAGGATTTCCAGGAGTTTGTCAAGCCGCGTCTGGAACTGCCCCGCGACCTTCGGCCGAAGCTTCCCGCGCCGGTTTCGACGGCCAGCTCCCAACCGAGCAGCGAGGGCAATCCGTAGCCGCGGGCAACGAGTTGGAAACGGCCCCAGCTTACGTCCCTCGGGGGGCAAGGCGCACATAGAAGGCGGGCTCTCAGGGTACGCTCTGCTGTGCCCGTTTCCCGAAATCTCTCAGATGCGTGCCACCCGCGTCCATACGATGACGGGCTTCCAGACAGGGCCCGGCCGAGTCCGCTTGCGTGGTGCCCCGGTCTCAGAACGCATCCGGCGGAATCGTCTGACCGTCGCGCGATAGCATCAGGCGGTCCCAGACGGAGAAGGCCGGCGAGATGTTGACAAAATCGTTGATCCAGTGGACGCTGCCGTCGGCGAACAGACAGTGGATGCCGCCGTCGTGCATGCTCCGGGCGGTGGCCTGGCGGTTGTTGCCGGAGCCGCAATAGCAGCCCATGCCCATCTGCGTCAATCTGAGCTCACCCTGCGAACCGTCACCCGACGAGCCACCCACGGCTTGCTGGATCTCGCAGCACCCCCAGTTGTCGTCGCCCTTTAGTTGGGTCGTGTTGGGTCCGTTGCAATCGCCGATGTAGCCGTGGGCCCAAAGGGCGCTGGCGCAGCCGCCGCTCAGCGCCCAGGTGCCCCGCAGATCGATCTCGACCAAGCCGCTGCGGATCTCGGCGACGATGATCGTGTTGCTGGCGCCGTCTTTGATGCCGCTTAGGGAGAGGGAAGCGTTGCGTTGCCAGGGCGCCGCCTGGTTCTTTTTGGCCGCGGCCCCCATCACGCCGCAGAGCCTTTCCTTGGGCCAGTTGCGATTGCCCCCGCCGTCCACCGCCCAGCCCGCGCAACCGTCGTACTGGGAACCCGAATTGTGGATCGTGTAGGTCATGTAGCCCAAGGCCCCGTTGGCCGCGTAATTACCCCGGGCCCAGCCGCTGCCCAAATTGAATCTCGATCCGTTGAACTGCTGGCGGTTGTAGATGTCCTCGGGGCATTTCATGATCGGGATTTCCGTTGCCCGAGCCGGCGCGTTTACGGGATGGGTGATGTACTTGGTCAGGTCGAAACGGTCGTAGAGGCTCTCCATCTCCATGTACGGCAAGATCAAAATCACCCAGTTCTCACTGATCGCGCTCTGGTTATTCTGGTCGATGATGCCTTTTCCCCGGGAGAGGTCCCACGTGGAGCTGGGCGGGAATTGACCGTGCACCTCGTGGAAGTTGTGCAGTGCCAGGCCGATCTGCTTGAGGTTGTGTTGGCACCGCAACCGCCGGGCTTCCTTGCGGGCATCCTGCACGGCCGGCAACAACAGCGAGATCAGGATCCCGATAATCGCGATCACCACCAGCAATTCGATCAGGGTAAAACCCCGCCGAATGAAAACCGCCCGGCCAAACCCGGCCGCGCTTCGCCCGCCGGCAAACTCACCCCGGCCGGCCACCTCCGAATGCGTCCGCTGGCTTCGAGTCGTCGCACCGCCTTTCATTGCAGCACCTCCTGATATTGACGGAACCAACGGCCGCCCGGCCCTTATCAGCTCTGTTTTCCGCCCGTATGCCAAGCGGTATTATTGCTTTTTGACGGTGAACGCAAATTCGGTCGATTGGGGTCCAACCTCGATCTCCGAGGGCGTAACCACAAGTTCGGTTGGAACGTCGTTCTTGTCATAGCTGAACACTCTGACCTTGTGCTTTCCGACCACCAGGCCGTCGCCGTACTTATGGCTTGTCGCCGCGGAAAAGGTCCCGTCCGCCACGGTCACCGCGGCTCTACCTGGCCGGGGATGGGTTTTCCGGTCGATCGGCTTCGCCTGAGGCTCGAACACCACCTCGATCCGAGCCGCCAAGCGGAGGGACTGGTCCTGGTAGGTGACCTTGCCGCTGACCGGGAGCATGTCGAACGGCTCCCCGCTGCCGCATCCGGCCACCCCGCAGAACAGACACGCCAGCCCCACACCCACCAAGACCCATGCCCACCTGAGACGATTGCCCGAGAACATGAATTGTCCCCCTAGCTGAGGTGCATCCGTATAATACCAAGACGGCTCCAATTTGTCGAGCGGCATTGTGGCTGACCGGGGGGGCGGTTGTCAACCAACATCCGACTGCCGATCCACAACCCGGATTCCGCATCGCCCCGGAATGCAGTATCCTGGAGGTAAAAGACGCAGCCAATACCTCTCAGCGGGCCCCTAAGAATGAGTAAATCGCCCCAGAAAGATACACCCGAGGTGCAACTGTTTACCGACGGCGGTTGTAGCGGCAATCCCGGGCCGGGTGGTTGGGCCTTTCTGCTGCGGCATCCGGCCTCGGGCAAGGAACTGGAACGCTCCGGGGCCGAACGCGAGACGACCAACAACCGCATGGAGCTTTTGGCCGTCATCCGGGGGCTCGAGGCGCTGAAGCGGCCCACCCGCGTCGAGCTGGTTACCGACAGCGTCTACGTCGGCCGCGGCCTGACTCAGTGGCTGGCCAGGTGGAAGGCCAACGGCTGGCGGCGCCGCGTCGGGAAGCAGCAGCCCGACATCAAAAACGAAGACCTCTGGCGGCGCCTGGACCAACTGCGAAGCAACCACCAGATCCGCTTCAGCCACGTCCGCGGCCACAGCGGCCATCCCGAAAACGAACGCTGCGACGCCCTGGCCGTGGCGGCCTATCAGAAATACTTGTAGCGGCTCGCCGTCTGGCCCGCCACGGCAACGGTGGGCAAGGTAAGCCCGTTAAACATTTCCCCCCGCCCCGCTACAATATCCGCTATGGACGCCGCCGAAGAATCCCCCGCCCAACTGCTGGCCACGCCGGTACAGTTTCTCAAGGGCGTCGGGCCGCGCCGTTGCGATCTCTTCGAGCGTCTCGGCCTGCACACCGCCCGCGACGTGCTCTTCTTCTTCCCCCGCGACTACCAGGACCTGACCGACCGCCGGGAAATCGCCGAGCTCGAAGAGGGTAAGCTGCAAACCGTCCGCGGCACCGTCGAAGAAATCGACCTGCGCGGAACCAGCAGCGGCGGCTGCGTGCTCGGCGTGCTGGTCCGCTGCGACACCGGGCACCTCAGGGCACTCTGGTTCAATCAGCCCTACATGCAGGAGAAGTTCTCCTTCGGCCAGCGGCTGATGCTCTCGGGCAAGCCGAAGTACCAGGGATTGGTCTGGGAGATGAGCCATCCGCGGGTCGAGACCCTGGCCGAAGACGAACCCGAACCGCCCGGAAGAATCCTCCCCGTCTATCCGGCCACCGAAGGTCTACAGCAGTGGCAGTTGCGCAACATCGTCCGCGGCGTGTTGGAGTCGCACGCCGAGCTGCTCGACGAGGTCTTTCCGGACGAGTATCTCCAGGACCACCACCTCTGGCCGCTGCGGCAGGCCCTGCCGGAGATCCATTTCCCCAGCGACCGGGAAAGCCTGGACCGGGCGCGGCGGCGGTTCGTCTACCAGGAGCTGTTCATCCTGGAACTGGCCCTGGCCGTCAAACGCCAGCAGCAGCACGACCAGCGCCAGGCCCCGCCCCTGGAGGCCACCGCCCGGATCGACGCCCGTATCCGGCGGCTGTTCCCCTTCGAGCTGACCGCCGGCCAGCAGCAGGCCATCGCCCAGATCGCCGCCGATATGGCCGGATCGCTGCCGATGAACCGGCTGCTGCAGGGCGACGTGGGCAGCGGCAAGACCGTGGTGGCCGTCTACGCCATGCTGCTGGCCGTAGCCCACGGATACCAGGCAGTGCTGATGGCCCCCACCGAAGTCCTCGCCCGGCAGCACGCCCTGACGCTCGAGAAGCTGTTGGCCCGCAGCCAGGTCCGCCGGGCACAACTGATCGGCGGACTCTCGGCGAAGCAGCGCAGCGAGATCCTCCAGAAGATCGCCGCCGCGGAGCTGGACGTGGTCGTAGGCACCCAGGCGGTGATCCAGGACGACGTCGAGTTCGCCCGGCTCGCCCTGGTGGTGATCGACGAGCAGCACAAGTTCGGCGTCCGGCAGCGGGCCACGCTGAAACACGCCGGGCCGGATCCCCATTACCTGGTGATGACCGCCACGCCCATCCCGCGGACCGTGACCATGACGCTCTTCGGCGACCTGGACGTCTCCACGCTGAGCGACAGCCCACCCGGCCGCCAGAAAGTGCACACCTACCTGACCCCTGAGGAGAAGCGTCCGCAGTGGTGGGAATTCTTCGGCAAGAAGCTCCGGGAAGGCCGCCAGGGATACGTGGTCACGCCGCTGGTCGAGGAGTCGGACCAACCGGCGGTGGCCAGTCTCGAAGAGACCTACGAAGAGCTGGCCAACGGCGAGCTGGAGGCGTTCCGGCTGGGCCTGATCCATGGGCGCTTAAGCCCGGCCGAAAAAGACGCCGTGATGGACGACTTCCGCGACGGTCGGATCCAGGTCCTGGTCTGCACCTCGGTGGTGGAGGTGGGCGTGGACGTGCCGGGGGCGACGCTGATGACCATCGAGGGTGGGCAGCGTTTCGGCCTGGCCCAGCTCCACCAGTTGCGGGGCCGGATCAGCCGCGGCACCTTTCCCGGCTTCTGCTGCGTGTTCGCCGACCCCCAAACCGACGAAGCCCGCCAGCGCCTCAAGGCCTTCGCCTCGACCACTGACGGGTTCGCCCTGGCGGAGACGGACTTCAAGCTCCGCGGGCCGGGCGAGCTGTTCGGCACCAAGCAGCACGGCCTGCCGCCGTTTCGCATCGCCGACCTGTTGCGCGACGCCGAGCTGCTCGACGAAGCCCGACGCGACTCCCAGGCCCTAATCACCGCCGACCCCGGCCTGGCCCAGCCGGAGCACGCCAAGCTCCGCCACCAGATGCTCCACCGCTACGGGAAGGCCCTGGAGCTGGCCGACGTGGGGTGAGGGGAGCAAGACTGTGGACATCAGAAGAGCTCCCGCTGGCCACTTACGTCTTTCTTCAGCGCCTCGTCGAAGAACTTGAGGCCGAGCTCATGCTTTGACGCGTAGATAAGACTATAGATCGGACCACGTGCAGACTCGATTGCCTTGTTCCGAAAGTGGGTATATCCGAGGTGTCGCTCCAGCTGCTTTTCATAGAGTCTTCGGAAAAGGTTTCGTTTGCTCAGTCCCGTTGGGTTTGCCAAGTCGTCCAGTTCCTCACGCCAGGGACAGTCCGGGCCTAACGCTCGATCGAGTTTCGAGTCCCGGTCTTGTCGATAGTGCTGCTTGAGGTTTCGAGGTATGTCGTAGGCATCTGCAAACAGCACGAGCAAATCTGCTCGCCGCGACCTTGATAGGGTGGCAATCGTTCGGAACTCAGCGTCTAGGCCAGTTGGGTCAATGAAAGCCAACGTCAAGGAGTCCTGCGGAATCAGACCGACAACTTCGCCGATTAGATCATTGCAGTTTCCCGTCAGGACGTGACAGCGCCTTGCCATCAGTGTATTGGCAAATCGCGCTTTCAGGGCCTTCGCAAGGTGTGCGTTTTCCTCACAGGCTATGATTCTGCTGAAAGGCCTTGCGGCATATGCCGCGATCAACGCGGATCCGGGCATTCGTTCGTTGGTATCTTTCAGCGTACAGACGCCGGCACCGGCGAAGAGGTCCACGTACACTAACGCGGCTGGCCACTGGTCGCGCCCAACCATCGCCGTAGTGGTAATCTCGACGTACCGGTGCCAGAAATAGAGCTTCTTGGCGGTCCAGTGACGTGCTTCGTGCCAAGTTGGCAGACCATCGTCTTGCGCGACCAATTTGCAGAGGTCAGGCCACCGATCTTTCGCCATGGAAACGTTCCTCCAGTCGCGGCATGTCGTCCCAGGTTCGGCCTTCTAGCTCACGGCCAGCTTTGCACTTATGCAGTCCGCCCCATTGCTTGAAGAAAAACGGGACGTTGCGTTTCAAACAGAGATCGCGAATCTCAAAAACCCACTTCGCCTCCATGGGACGAGGGCGCGGGCCCGACTCTCCACCGACGATTACCCAGTCGATCCCGCTCAGCGGCAGCCGGGCGATCGGCCCCAAGAGCGGTTCCAGCGAAAGGAAGCGAATCGAAGCTGGGATTCGCGTAAGTGATCGAATGCGCGAAACGTAGTCCGCGTTCTCAACACTCGTGCCCATCCAGACGTTGCGGGGCCAGGGGAGGTCGGCGGCCAGCTCGACCGCGCGTTCGGGGCGTTTAGTGAGCACTTGAAACGTGTGCTCCGACGCCTCTTCCATCACGGCGAAACACTGGGCGATGAAATCAGCCGGCACATCCTTGTGGAACAGGTCGCTCATCGAGTTGACGAAGATCATCCGCGGCCGTTTCCACCGAAGCGGCAGGTCGACAACATCTGGCTGGAGCGTGAGCCTGAAACCGTTGCGGTAGCGATGTTGGCCCATCGCCCGGAGGCGCTTGGCCATCCGCTCGGCGTAGCAGTGGGCGCAGCCGGGGCTGATCTTCGTGCAGCCGGTGACCGGGTTCCACGTGGCCTCGGTCCATTCGATCGACGAAGTCTGTGCCATAGCCTGGTCCTTTCCTCTGAATGCCACCGCGTGTTACCGCGCGAACCGTACCCGCTTCTGCATCCCAGCACAAGAGCGGCCTTCTTGGCCCCAAGCTCACGCCCCCCCGGCTGAACGACCTCCAAGCGAATCGGTATGTGTACTTTAGTATACATATCTTTCCCACTTACGTCAAGGGGTCTACGGCGGGTTGGCAGACGGTGCTGGAGGGAGAATCCGACCCTGCGGGACGGCAGAATCCCGATTGCTTCCCACGCCCCTGGGGAATAAGCTGATCACTGATCCTGACCGCGGGCTGTACCGGTCGGCAAAGAACGATCCGCGCGGGCCCACGGCGGTCGAACCCCCTGGAGGACCTTCCATGAACGGCCTGTGTTTCCGACTCGTCCCGTTTGCCGCGGCTTTGGCACAAGCCGCCCTGACCCTAGCCGGCCAGCCCAGGCCGCCGATTATCTACAAAACGCCCGCCGACTCGATTGTTCCGGTCTACCGGTACGTGGGCAAGGAAGCGATCAGCAAGGTCCCGTTTTACAGTGAGTACGGTGCACAGAACGACGAACCGCGCCAGTACCGGGGCGACCGGGCCGCCTGGCTCGACAACCTGGAGGTGATCACCGAGTATTCCACCTTCTTTCCGATCACGCTCCGCAGCGCCGACGAGCCGGAGAAGTTCGAGCTGGCCGTTGAGCTTGCCCGCCGGGCGTACGAGAAGAGGCAGTTGATCGTCTTCTTCGGCTACGGGGAGGAGGGGGTGCAACAGCTCGGGCGCGTGCTCGATCGGTTGGAGACGTTGCCCAGCGGCCAGAAGATCATTCGCAACATCGTGGCCAACAAGCTGGCCGACGAACCGTACCTGGGCGGCCGGTCAACGGAGCAGGTGGAAAAGCTGATTTCCTGTTTCGACCGGAACATCCAGTCGCGCTATCCGCACATCCAGTCGTGGATCAACTTTGCCGTCTCCACCAAAGACGTCCGCACTTGGGGAACCGGCGAGGACGGACTGAAGCGGTTGCCCAAGGGACTCGACGTCATCAGCATCGACTGGTACGCCTTCCTGGGCAACGGCACGAAGAACGGCTGGGGAGACCGCGACTTCCGCGTGGTGGAGCGGCAGATCCTCGATACCGTGCTGCCGAAGTTCCTCGACGAGCAGACCGCTCGGCTGAAGGAGGCCATGGCCGCCGCCTATCCGCCGGGCCAGGAGCCGATGATGTGGCTGCTGGGCAACTCCTGCTACGTCTGGGGCATCACGCATCCGACGCCCGTCTCCGTGCAAGACGCCTATTTCGAATACGTCAAGAGGACAGAGTGGGCAGGGCTGGTATGGTGGATCTTCGAGGACTACAAGAACTTCATCGGCGGGCGCCACCACGAAATCATCCGCAGCCACCGGCGACACGGACAGCGAATCCGCCGCCAGCGGCTGTTTTAGGAGCGGCCGAAGAATAAGTTCCGCGTGCTAAGCCGCAAGGGGCTTTCTCCTGTTTTTTCGGGCGATTGGTGTGAAACAGGCACCTTCCCGAGGCCCGTTTCCCGCGGCGTTCGCTTTTTTGGCCCGGCGTCTGCCCCGGCCGGCCCCCTGCTGGAGGCGATTTACCGGATAGCTAAGTCATTGCGGAGTAACCACTTAGCTGAGTCCCTCGGATGCTCAAATATCTGGCCTTTACCCGAACGGCCCTTGTGGGCAGAATACCGCCTCCCTGGGAACCACGTCTGAAAGACCCAAAGGCAAAGTCGGCAGGGCGTCCTGAAGGGAGAGGCACGCCGGGTCAAGGAAGACCGACTGCAACAGCAAGGAGTGCTGAAGGTGAGGAAGTCCCATCTGTTGGCCGCACTGGCGGCCGGTGTCGTGGTGGCCGCCAGTCTCTTGTCGATGACCCTCAGCGGGTCCGACGCCGCCGCCCAGTCGCCCGTCAGACCAGCCCTGCGCCCGCAGCCCGCCCCGCCGGCAATCGCCCTGCTCGACGTGAGCCACATCTTCAAGAAGCACGCCCGCTTGAAGGCCATGATGGACGAGATGAAGCAGGACGTCAGCCGCGCCGAGACCTGGGTAAAGAACGAGAACGATGCACTCACCAAACTCAAAGAACAGTTGAAGGATTGGCGCCCGGGAAGCCCGGAGTACGAGTCGCTTGAGGAAACCGTCGCCAAGCGCCACTCCGAGCTGGCCATAAAGATCCAGCAACAGAAAAGGGAGTTCCTCCAACGCGAGGCCAAGATCTACCACAACGTCTACCAGGAAATCCAGCAGGAGGTCAACTACTACTGCGCGGCCAAGGGTGTGGCCATCGTGCTGCGTTTCAGTAGGGAACCGGCCGAAGTAGACAGACCGGACAGCGTGCTGGCCCTAATCAACAAGCCCGTGGTTACCTACGCCAAAAACCTCGACATCACGGATCTGATCCTCAGCCAATTGAACCGGCGCCCGGTAGGTGGCAACCCGAATCCGATCGGAAGCCGGCAGCGTCCCGGTGTCCCCTATAATTAAATGTACCCGACGCGAAATCAGCGAACGATAGCCAGCCCGGTCACCGTCCAGGGGATCGGCTACTGGAGCGGTCGGGAAGTGCGGGTCGAGTTTCGCCCTGCCGGAGCGGGTACCGGCATCGTGTTCATCCGCGGCGACCTGGAAGGCTGCCCGCGGATCGCGGCCACCATCGAGAACTGGACCGAAACCCCGCTGAGAACCAACCTCTGCTGCGGCAGCGCCGGGGTGGAGATGGTCGAGCACGTCCTGGCCGCCTTGGCGGGGTTGCAGATCGACAACTGTCAGCTCCGGGTGAATCAGGCGGAGATGCCCGGCTGCGACGGTTCCAGCCTCCCGTTTGCCGAGGCGCTCAGTGCGGCGGGGATCGTTGAGCAGAGCGCAGCCCGGCCCCAACGGATCATCCGCCAGATCATCCGGCTGGGAAACCAGCAGAGCTGGATCGAGGCCCGCCCCTGCTGTTCGGGAGCGACCGTGCTTCAGCACGAATTGGATTACGGCAGCGGAAACCCGGTCGGACGCCAAACGCTGGAAATCTCCCTCTCACCCGAGTCCTTCCGAGACCACCTGGCGCCCAGCCGTACCTTCGTCTTCCAGCAGGAGGCGGCGGCGCTGCAGGCCCGAGGTCTGGGGCGGCGGGTTACCCACAAAGACCTGTTGGTCTTCGGCTCCGACGGACCGATCGACAACCAACTACGCTTCGCCGACGAGTGTGTCCGCCACAAGCTGTTGGACATGGTGGGCGACCTGGCCCTGGCCGGATGCGATCTCGTCGGGCACTTCATCGCCTATCGCAGCGGGCATTGGCTGAACGCGGAGCTAGTCCGGGCGATCTTGGATCGGGGAGAAGCTCAACAAGGCCTGAAACGCTGCGCCTGAGGTGAGCAAGCAGAAGTCAAGGAGCCACGGCGATGGCCACCTACATTGCCGAGAACGCCTGCGTGGATCCCCGTGCCCGGATCGACGAAGACGTCGAGATCGGGCCCTTCTGCGTCGTCGGCCCGCAGGCCCAAATCGGACAAGGGACCAAGCTGGAAAACAACGTCACCCTGATGGGGGACGTCCGCCTCGGCTGCCGCAACCACGTCTATCCCGGCGCCGTCCTCGGCGGAGAACCCCAGGACGTCAGCTACGGCGGAAGCAATACCAAGGTCCTCATCGGCGACGACAACGTCATCCGCGAAGGCGTCACCGTCAATCGAGCCTCGGAAAAGGAAGACGGCGTCACGCGGGTGGGCAATTGCAACTTCCTGATGGCCTACTGCCACGTTGCCCACGACTGCCAATTGGGTAACCACATCATCATCGCCAATAACACCCTGCTGGGCGGGCACGTGCACGTACACGACTACGCGTCGCTGTCGGGCGGGGTGGCGGTGCACCATTTCGCCACCATCGGCAGCTACAGCTTCGTAGGCGGGATGAGCCTCGTCCGCCACGACGTGCCTCCCTATATGCTCATCGAAGGCCATCCCGCCAAGCCCCGATGTATCAACGTCGTGGGCCTGAAACGCAATAACTTCCCGCCCGAGGTGATCCACTCCCTGGCCGAAGCCCACCGCCTGCTCTATCGTGCCAAGGTCGGCCTGGACAACGCCTGGGAAATCCTCCGAACCGGTGGCCAGTTGGTGCCCCAGGTGACCCACCTGTTGGGCTTCGTGCAAAACCAGCATGAAGGCAGCCACGGCCGAGGCCGCCAGCGCAGGAGAGCCGCGTGAAGAAGCTCCGTTTGGCCGTCGTCGGCGCAGGCCGCCTGGGCGGGTTCCATGCCCGTAAACTTGCCGCCTCGGAGCAGGTCGAGCTGCTGGCCGTCGTCGATCCGCTGCCGGGGGCCCGGAACCGGCTGGCCGCCGAGTGCCACACCGGCGCGCTGGCCGAGTATGGCTCGCTGCTCGAGAAGCTCGACGCCGCGGTGATCGCCGCGCCCACCCGGCTGCACCACGAGTTGGCGCTGGGTTTTCTCCGCCGCGGGATCCATCTGCTGGTGGAGAAGCCGCTTTGCCGCACCGTGGCCGAGGCCGACGAGCTGGTCGAAACCGCCCGGCGCAACGGGGCAGTGCTCCAGGTGGGACACGTCGAGCGGTTCAATCCGGCCTTCACCGCCGCCGCCTTGCAGACCGGAGAGCCCAAGTACGTCGAAGCCGTGCGGGCCAGCGGCTTCACTTTCCGCTCGACCGACGTCGGCGCAGTGCTCGACCTGATGATCCACGACCTCGACCTGATCCTCTCGATGGTCCGCTCCCGGGTGCGAAAGGTCGACGCCCTGGGGCTCTCGGTGCTGGGCGGCCATGAGGACGTGGCCAACGCCCGGTTGGAGTTCGAGTGCGGCTGCATCGCCACGCTCAGCGCGTCACGGGTGAGCTACCAGCCGGCACGGCGGATGCACCTCTGGTCGCCGAGGGCCTTTGCCGCGATTGATTTCGCGGAGCGTACCACGACACTGGTCCGCCCCAGCGAGACGCTGCTGCGCCGGCAGTTGGATATCGACCTCTTGTCGCCGGAACAGGTGGAACATTGCAGGGAACACCTGTTCGAAGACCTCCTCCCGCGGAGACAAATGGAGTTCGAGCCGGTCGACGCGCTGGCGTTGGAGCAGGAGGATTTTCTCCAGAGCATCCGCACCCTGCGCCGGCCCCGGGTGCCGGGCGAGGCGGGCCGCGACGCGGTGGCCGTGGCCGAGCAGATCCTGGCGCGAATCCACACCCACGCCTGGGACGACACGCCCGACGGCCCGGTCGGCCCGCTCTTGGCCCCCCGCTCTCGCGTGATCCCCACACCGCATTTCGACCTCGCCGCGGCTCAACTGCCGGTGGTGCGAAAAGAGGCGGGGTGAGGTTCTTCTGAATGGAAGTTGGACATCGAGTGCGGCCATCCTTGCCCGTGGTTCGGCCGTGCAAGACGCACAGAAATGGGTGGCCAACCGCCATTTCATCTCCTTTCCTGTGTCATCTACCCTCATCCGGGACAGGTGGCGGGTCTCGACCCGGCTCGCCTGAATGACGGGGGTCAGAGCTTGAGCAGTGATTAACAGCAGATGGAGCCGGGGAGCCCTTCCCAAGACGCTGAATTCGGCGCCCAGTTTCGCTCACGCCAGGTCGCGATCCTCGAACAGCAGCAGGGCCAGAAACATGGCCACTGAACTGTAGAGGATACAGTACACCGTCGCCCAAGCGATGTAGGTCAGTGGCACCGGCCTGCCCGTGGATATGGCAGTATAGATGTTGAACACTTCCAGAACGGGCAACACCGTGGCCAACAACTTGGCCACGAAGAAGGGGATCTCGGGACGCTGCGATGCTACGTGAACCAACGCGGGCATCAGGTTGCCCAGCACGTAGATCGAGGCGCAGATGATCAGATTACCCAACATCGGCAGCCGGGTGGCCACCGCCACGCTGATCGCGGCAAACACCACCGTTTCCAGGAACGCCAACGCCAGCCCGGGTGCCACCTGCACCACCTCTTTGAGGCACTGGTCCGAGCTAGGCACGGGCTCGCAGGATTCCCAGGCGTCGTAAACCACCTTGAAAGAGACCGAGCCCAGAAACAGCGCCCCGAACACGATCACCAGGATGGCCACCGGGCCCAGCACGCCCAGGAATTTGCCCAGGATGAACTCCCGCCGGCCGATCGGTTTGGACAACAGCGTAAGTGCAGTGCGGCCCTCGATCTCCTCGGCAATCGATGCACTGGCCGTCCAGACGGCCAAGAAGATCGACAGCAGCATGATCACCGTCAGGCCCATCTCCTTGACCACCTTGATGTCTTCGCCGAACGTGAAGTAGGGCAAGAACGGAAACAGGATCAGCAGCAAAAACGCCCCGATCGCCAGCAGCAGGTAGAACAACGGTTGCGAAAGCGCCTCCTTGGCGGTGGTGCCGGCGATGGCGGCTATCTTGGGGACGACCAGTCGCAGCAGGAAATAGACACCGGCCAACGCAGCCAGGGCAATCACCAGCCCCACCAAGACGATCCACAGGGGGTGCACCCAGGGCGGCAGCGCCCCGAACAGAAGCAGACTAGCTGATGAAAACTCCATGGACTTTCCCGGTCATGAAATCTCGCATTTCCCCGAAACCCTCCAACTTCAGCCAGTCTCCTGCTTTTACGGCCCGGCACGTCCTTTGGTTCATGTGCTCGGCAACTACTGATTGTCGGAGGCGACTCCGGTGGCCGATTGGATTGGCGTGATCGGCATCGGCAAGAGACCGGTGTTACCCCCCGCCAACGGTCTAAAACCGAATCTCGAACCCCCGGAACCGGCCGGTTGTCGGCCCCACTTGCTCCTGTGCGTCCGCGATGTGCTGCCCCATTTCCGCGTGGACCGCGTCGAGGAACCGCCGCAGCTCACCCGGACGGGCCTCGGCGACCAGTTGCACACGGCCATCGGGCAGGTTTTTTACGAACCCGGTCACGGCAAACCGCGTGGCTACCCACCGGACCGTGTAGCGGAACCCGACTCCCTGCACCCGCCCGGAGTAATAGACCTCGCGTCGCTCTCCGGCAGCTTCCCCCGACACGCGTTTGCGACCTCCGAAAGACGCATTATAGCGCCCCGGCTTCTGGTCTGCCAGTGGGCGTGCCGGGAGAAAACGGGGCACTGCGCTCGTTCACTCAACCCAAGCCGAGAGAATCGGCGAGAAAACGGGCGAAAAGGGCAGAATGCCCCTTTTCCCCATTCTCTCTTGACCCGGGCGGACCGTTCTCTTACCCTCCGCGCGATCATGTTGGGCAAATCCTGGCGACTGATAGCGGGCGCGGCGGTTTTCGCCGCGGTAACGGCCCCGGTGCTGGCCGAGGAGGTCGGCCTGGCACCCGTGCCGCAGCAGCGCGTGCTGCTGTTGCGCAACGGCGAGGCGATCGAGGGCAAGATCAGCCGGGTGGGGGAACTCTACTACGTGGCCTTGCCATCGGAGAGACATGGAACATGCCCCTGCGAATGGGCAGGCGGCGAGATCCGCGTCAAGGCCGCCGACGTCGAATTCTGCTGCCGAGACCTCGAGGAGGGATACCGGCGGAAACGGGCGGCCATCCAGCCAGGTGACGTCCGCAACCATCTCCGCTTGGCCCAGTGGTGTCTGCGGCACGGCCTGTTGGGGCCTGCGGGCCGGGAACTGGCCGATGCCCTGGACGCCGATCCGACCCATCCGATGATCGGCCTGTTGGAGCGCCGGCTGAAGATGGCCCTGGAGCCGCCCCCCCGTCGCTTGCCCACCAAGACGACCGGTCAGGCCGCCTCGCCGGAAGAGCTGGACCGCCTGGTCCGAGGCATGCCGCCCGGATCGGTCGAGACCTTCACGCAGACGATTCAGCCGCTGTTGATCAACCACTGCGCGGCGGCCGGTTGCCACGGGCCACGGTCGGAGAGCGAGTTCCGACTGCTGCGGATACCGCCGGGCAGACCGGCCAGCCGGCGGCTGACGCAGCGCAACCTGCACGCCGTGTTGCCGTGGGTCGACCGGGAGGACCCGGCCGCCAGTCGCCTCTTGACCACCCCGATCCGTCCACACGGCACGGCCAAGAAGGCCGTCTTCAGCGAAGGCCAGGCCGCGCAGTACAAGCGGATGGTCGATTGGGTCTGCCAACTGTCTCGGCGCCCGGCGCCCAGAATCCCCGAAACGGTGGTCCCCAAGGAGAAGCCGCCCGTGCGTGCCATGCCGGCAGAGTCGCAGGGCTCGGATCCTCCCCCACCGCAGACTTCAGGCACGTCAGACCGGCAGCCGGCAGCCGGTTCGGGCAAGAATGAGCCGCCCCTGGAAGGTCCTTCCGTCAAGCGGGGCGCACCGCTGCCGGTGTTCGTCCCCGTCGATCCGTTCGACCCGGAGATCTTCAACCGGCGGTACTTTCCGAAAGAATCTCCCGGCAAAGCCGAGGGCTGAGGGCGAGAGCCGGAAGACACACTCCCGTTGTCTGCCCCTGATCGGCAGCGGCGGGCAAGCTGCCACTGGCACCCAAGGTGTCAACTCAACATTGACGGACCACTACTACTACTCTTCTTCCTGCAAGTCGAAGATGAACTCGTTCTTCCCGGTGGGGGTCACTTCGGCAGTAAGGACGGTCTCGGTATTGTATCGGTCGGGAATGTAGGCCTGGCGCGGGATCGTTCCCATGACGGGGTCCCGCGGACCGACCTCGCGATCGGCCTCGATCTTTACGCGCTTCTGCCCGGCTTGGGCGCGGAACGTGAACTTGCCATCTAAGATCTTTCCCGCATCCGGTGCAACCGCGCCGTCCACCGGCGAGAAAATGATATGTCCCTCCGGCAGCGGTTTGCCATTCCAGGTGACCGTGCCGGAAACCGGATAGGTCTCCGGCCCGGAAGAACCACATCCGCCCAACACCAGCGCGGACAGAGCGAGCCCTATCAGGCAAATCCATGATTTGCTTGTCGCCTTCGTCGCATCCACTGCGATCCTCCTTGTCATAAGTGCAGATGTACGGATCGGCAGGGCCTAGAACTTGCCGCTCAGCTCGTGCCCGTTCCGGCTGCCGATCGCCTTAAAGGTGATTGGATCGATGTAGTCACTGACGAACCGGACCGATCCGTCGGCCATCCCCAAGTTCACGCCACCCGGATGATAGCTCCGCGCCGAAACAAACATGTTGGTGCCATTCCAGACACAGGGAGCGCGCGGCACGGGACGGTCCGAACACCAGTTGATCCGGTCGGGAACCAAGGTGTTCGGCGGGATCCGCGTGCTGAACGCGACCCCGCTGTGTGCGGGATTGTAGTAGCGGCCGCGGATGTCATGCGAGGTCGTATCGGGGCTGAGGATCAGTTCACTGCACATCGCCGTGACCGCTGTGCCGTCTGAGATATCCGCAAGGCGGACCTTGGAGACGGCAAAAAACAGGCCGTTGAGCTTGGCGCTGCTTTCCAAACCGCCGGGATTGAAGTAGTCATTGCCGGCACAGACGATCAGATTGCCGGAGAACCCTTGAGTGGCTTGACCGGTCATGCCGCCCCAGAACGTGTGTAGCTTCGGACCCACCGGGTCCGAAGGACACATCAACGTGGGGATTGTCTTATCCAGCTCCGGGAAGCCCAACGCGCTGTAGTACGTCTCCATGAACGCGTCGAAACGCTCGTAAAGCGGGCCTTGCTCCAGGTACGGGAGCGTGTCATGCATCCAGCACCGCCGATCCTGCATATCGTTGTAGGGCGGTGGGGTGTGAAAGGTGCTGTCAATATAGTTGTATGTCCCATGCGGAAAATGGCCCTTGGCCTCGTGGCAGTTGTGCAGCGCTAGGCCGAGTTGCCTGAGATGACTGGTGCATTGGGTCCGGCGTGCTTCCTCCCGGACCGTCTGCACCGCAGGCAACAATAAGGCGATCAGGATGCCGATGATGGCAATCACCACCAACAGTTCAATGAGGCTAAAACCTCTAGAGCACCGATGAAACCTTGGCATCGTCCCTCCCCTCCTCCGGATTATTCATAGGAGCGTCAACCAGCCAGCTCACGTGTGCCACGGCTGTGTTAGCCGTGCTATACATGTCCCAGCTTACCTGTCCAGGGGACGGCCAATACGGCCGTGGCACCTTATGAATAATCCCGGCTCCTGGTCTTCCATGGCGTAACTGCGGCCCGGCCCGCGGCGGGATCTCCTCGGCCGAGGCAGCGAGCAGCGGGAAGCACACCAGTGGCCGGGAGCACACCGCCCCAAGCTCGATCACCCGCTCCGGCGCCGCCCAAACGATACCGCGTACCCGCCGATACGTTTCCAAGACAGATTGAAAACTCCACCCAACCGGCGCGAACACCGTCATTCTAAATCAAGAATCCACTCCTGCAAGCACTTCGCGCGCTCGGCAGAGGAGAAAAGGCAAAATCCACCCCGAGTTGGGGGTTCCACAAGGGGGCCCCCTCCGTTAGGCTGTCGGTGGCGGGACCCGCTGAATCACCTGCCGCGCGTGGCTTCGACGGCAGGAGAGGCCCGAGCCAGCAATTCCCGGCGTAGTAGAAAACGCCGAAAAACAGGCTGCAAAAGAACTTGCGTCTTCGTGGACTCTCCGGCACGTTCGGGCATGATACACACGTCTACTACTGGACCGTCTTAGCGACGTTTTCCGAGGTTTGCTGCCTGCTGACACGCTCTTGCTAGCATTGACAGCGTGCGGGAACGCTGGGAATTGCTGGGCCCGAGTTCCCAGGGTGAGTCGCGCGGTACTTCTGAAGGTTGGGCTCGCCACACCGAAACAGAAACTCAAGCACGCGCCGCCTCCATTGCCCAGTGCTGGCCACTATCGACCCAGTTCAATCTCCCCTCGTTGGACCAACTCCAAGAACTCCCGGTTGCTTTCCAGCAGGTCTGGCAGGCGGGCCATTTCGGCCGGGGTCAGCCAGTGGACCGATTCGACTTCGGCCGGGTTGGGCAGCGGCTCTGCGTCGGGCTCCAGCCCGCCCAGCCACCACGCAAGCTCGACCTTCCAGGCAGTCACGCACTGCCAGAGCCGTCGCACCGGCCGCACCGTCACACCGAGTTCCTCGCGAAACTCCCGCACCAGCGCCTCTTCTTCCGACTCGCCCCGGTCGATCCCCCCGCCGGGAAAACAGTACGTCCGCGGCGCAACCACCCACCGCGACCGGCGAATTACCAGCATCCGCCCGTCACGCACCACAATCACCACCGCCCCGCGCCGGCCGGGATCGTCGGGAGGTCTGTCCATGGGGGCCATGGTAGCGGAGTGCCCGGTCGGCTCAACCCCCTTCGTTGGTCCTGCCCTCAGCCCTGGGCGGACCCTTGCCGGCCGATGCCCAGCCGCCTAAGCAGTATCGCGGCAGGCCCCGGCTGATCATCCGGCTTTACCCCGGCTACCCAGCCCCCGTCCTCGGCTGCGAAACAACTCTCCAGCGTGATATTCAGCGGGCCGGAAAACTGGTATCCTTACGCAGATCCAGTTTCAGTAGTTTCAAGTTCGGATGGTCCGACTTGGGGTGGCCGGGGTCGAGCGCCAGCGAGCCCCCGGAAACCCGAGGCCTGGGGGCTCACTGCGTTCGACCCCAGCCACCCTTCCCTATCAACTTGGGACTACTGAGCTTGAAAGGGGATGCTGCCATGCCACGAGTCGTCACACTGCCGCCGCAGGGGCCTGCGGACTCTGACGGGACGAAGGCCGGCGGGTGGTGGCAGCAGTCGGAAGACGGGCAGCGGGTGCTCTGCGGGGTCTGTCCCCGGGCATGCTCGCTGGGGCCGGACGACCGGGGGTTCTGCTTCGTCCGCCAGAACCGCCGGGGGCAGATGGTATCGACCACCTACGGCCGCAGCACCGGATTCTGCGTCGACCCGATCGAAAAGAAACCCCTAAACCAGTTCTATCCCGGCACCGCGGTCCTCTCCTTCGGCACGGCCGGCTGCAACTTAGGCTGCAAGTTCTGCCAGAACTGGACGATGTCCCACTCCCGCGACGTCGACGCCTCCTGCGAGGTCGCCGATCCGGAGACCATCGCCCGGGCCGCCCAAAAGCTCGCCTGCCGAAGCGTGGCCTTCACCTACAACGACCCGATCGTGTTTGCCGAGTACGCCATCGACACGGCCCGGGCGTGTCATGATCTGGGCGTCAAGACGGTGGCGGTCACCTCCGGCTACATCACCCCGGCCGCCCGCTCGGCCTTCTTCCAACACATCGACGCCGCCAACGTCGATCTGAAAGGCTTCACCGAGGAATTTTACCGGAAGCTAACCGGCGGGCACCTGGAACCGGTGCTCGATACGCTGCGGTGGTTGGTCCACGAGAGCGAGGTGTGGCTGGAGATTACCAACCTGATCATCCCCCAGGCGAACGATTCTCCGGACGAGCTGGAGGAGATGTGCCGCTGGATCGCCACAGAGCTGGGGCCCGAGGTGCCGATCCATTTCTCGGCCTTCCATCCCGACTTCAAGCTGACCGATCGGCAGGCCACGCCACTGCGGACGCTCCGGCTGGCCTGCCAACTGGCCCAGCGTGCCGGCCTGCGTTACGCCTACACGGGCAACGTCAGCGACCGCGAGCATCAAAACACGTACTGCCCCGGTTGCGGCCGGGTGGTGATCGAGCGTGACGGGTACACGCTGGGGGTGTTTGACGTGCGGCAAGGTCGCTGCCGGCATTGCCAAACCCCGATCGCCGGTCGCTTCGACGACGCACCAGGCGATTGGGGCGGCCGGCGGATGCCGGTCCGGATCGCCTCCTTCGCCCAACCCAAACCGCCGGCACCCGCTGCCGAGCGGGAGCCCGAGGCGGAAACAGAACCCGCCGGCCAACCGCTCCCGGCCACGGTCAGCCCCGAGCGACCCCTGCTCAGCGCTGAGCAGGAGGAGTTGGTGTTTCGCGCCGCCGGTCGGCGGGTGGCGGCCACGGTGAAATCCGAGATCCCCGAGCCGATGGACAGGATGCTGGCCGACGCCGCCGGCGCGCCCGTCTACGGCGCCTTCGTGAGCCTCAAGCGCGGCGGCCAGTTGCGTTCCTGCTGTGGTTTCCTGGGTCGGTCGATTCCGCTTTCCGAGGCCCTGGACAACGCGGCGGTCCGGGCGGCCAAGGACGACCCTCGCTTCCCGCCCATCTCCCCTTCGGAGTTGGAACAGCTCGACATGGAGGTCTGGCTACTGTGGGGACTTCAGCCGGTCTCGGCCCAGGGCGAAGACCGCATCAAGGCACTCACCATCGGCAAGCACGGACTGCAAATCGCGCGGGGCGCGGCCCGCGGGCTGCTGTTGCCGGCTGTGGCCGTCGAGCACAACCTGGATGCCAAAGGCTTCTTGAAACAGGTCTGTCTCAAGGCCGGCCTGCCTCCGGACGCCTGGAAAGAGGACGATACCACGCTGATGACCTTCGAGGGCTACGCCATCCGCGGGCGGCTCCCGGCGGGCAGCAACCCGGGCGAGACGAAACTCGGCGGGTCGGATGTCCGCCCGCCCAGCGTCGCCGGAACCTTTTACCCGGGCACGGCCAGCGAAGTGGATCGCGCGCTGGACGAGATGTTTCTCGAAGGGCCGCAGCCCGAATCCTGGCCGGCGGTGATGGTGCCGCACGCGGGCTGGGTTTACTCCGGGCGGCTGGCGGCCAAGGTATTCAGCCGGGTGAAGATTCCCGGGCAGGTGATCGTCCTCTGTCCGAAACATCGCCCCGGCGGCGCCGAGTGGGCCGTGGCGCCGCATGGGACCTGGTCCTTGCCTGGGCGCCGGGTAGAGTCGGATCCCGACCTGGCCCGGCAATTGGCCCAAGCCGTCTCCGGCTTGGAGCTGGACGCGGCGGCGCACCGGGAGGAACACGCCATCGAGGTCCAGTTGCCGCTGTTGGCCCGGTTGGCGCCGCACGCCCGGGTTGTCGGCATCACCGTCGGCGGTGGAGAGCTGTCGGGTTTGCTGCGATTCGCAGAGCAGATGGCCGGGCTGCTTCGGGACGTGTCCCAGCGGCCGCTTATGGTCATCTCCAGCGACATGAACCACTTCGCCGACGAGACCGAAACGCGGCGGCTCGACCGCCTGGCACTGGACGCCATGGAGACCCTTGACCCGGCCCGGCTCTACGAAACCGTCCGGCGGCACCGGATCAGCATGTGCGGCGTGTCGCCGGCCGTGATCGTCATGGAGACGCTGCGGCAGTTGGGCCAGTTGAACCGCTGCCAATTGGTCGGCTACACCACCAGTGCCGAGTCGAGCGGCGACACCAGTCGCGTGGTCGGCTATGCCGGGATGTTGCTGGGCTAGCGGGAGAGAGAATTCCCCTCAGAGCCTGATGCCCCGGCGGCGGGCCCGGATGATCAGCCCGTACTTGAAATACTGGAACTTTCGGCGGGGTTTCTTTCGGGCCCAGATGAAGGTGCTTGTCACCAGGCTCCGCGGGAGGTTCCCGGCCTCGACTCGATCGAGGACATAGTCGATAAACCCGTCCTCTTCGGGCGTGGCGGTCCGCAGGGCGGCCTTCATGGTCTTGGCGTCCAGCCGCGTGGCCGCCTCCGCCGTTTGCGTCCGGCAGACTGCCAGCACTGCCAGCAACACCGCCAGGGTCAAGGACTTTCGCAACATGGTCCTGTTGCTCCGTATCAAGCACCGCCTTTGGGGGAAAGGAAACACCGTAGCGGCGGCCTTGTAGCCGAACCGGCCCCGCCACGCAAGATCAAAAACTCAGAGGCCGCCACGCTCGCCCCGGCGCCGTTTGCCCTGGCAATCCGCGCCGCACGGTCCTGGCATCGTGCGGCGCTTGTTACAAATCTGTTACGCCGCTGGGGGCCTTGCCTTGCTACAATGGTGGAGGTGGATCGAGGCGCCGGGCCTGGAGCGGCTACGGCCCGCGACACGGGCCGAGATTCCGGCTCGAAGCTCCCCAAACACCACGTCTCCCTGCGGTAGGGTAGGAGGCAAAGATGAAACGTCTTGCGAAACGGGTTGGTCTTCTGGTCCTGGCTGCTGTTTGGGCATGGGGATCGCTCGGTCACGCCCAGCCGACGATCCCGAAACCGCAGATACCCTCCGGTATCCCTGCGGAGGTGAGGCAACGCATTGAAGGGCTGTACTCAGCAGACGCAAAACAGCGGGCAACCGCAGCCAGGCGGCTACTCGGCAAACCGGAAGACGTGGCCCCCGCGATACCATTCCTGATCGCGATGCTGCACGACGACCCCGTGCTGCACGACGATGCCGAGCTGCTACGTCTTTCGTTGATATCTTCCGTCGGGAGAGTTTTTTCTTATCCCAACACCCCGGGTGAACAGGCGGCGGAGACGCTGGCGAGAATAGGGAGAAGAGCACGTAAGCCCGTGGTGGATGCCCTGATTCCTCCCCTGAAGGACAAGGACTGGACCGTTCGGGCCAACGCCGTCAGGGCACTGGGAGAGATGCTGCGGGAAATGGACCGGGAAGAAAGAGAAATCGCAAAAGCCGGGCGTGCCCTGGAACCGCTGATTGTGGCACTGAACGATCAACGTGCCAAACTTCGGGAGTATGCAGCAGTGGTGCTGGGACAGCTCGCCAACCCGCGTGCCGTGGAGCCGCTGATTGCGACCCTTCAGGAGGACGAGTCGGGAGAAGTGCGGAAGGCCGCAGCGGCGGCACTGGGGGCAGTCAAGGACCCGCGCCCCCTCGGACCGCTGATCGCCGTCCTGGAGAATCCCGTTGAACTTGTGGAAGTTCGCACAAACGCAGCCGAGGCACTGGGCAGCATCGGGGGTCTCCAGGCCGTGGGGCCTCTGACAAAGGCGCTGAAAGACAAAGATTGGCGTATTCGGGTGGCGGCTCTGAGAGTGGCCGACTTGATCCGGGACTTCCGTGTCCTGAGACCCCTGCTGATCGATGCCCTGCAAGATGAGCATTGGCGGGTGCGGGGAAGAGCAGCGCTGGCCGCGGCGGCGCTGGGCAAACTGAAGGACCCGGCTGCCTTGAAGCTCCTGACGATCGCGCTGCACGATAAGCAACCCAACGTGCGGACCTGTGCAACGCGATCGCTTGCGGAGCTGAATGACCCCGGGGCGGTAGTACCCCTGATTGTCGCCCTGCGGGAGGATCAGAATTCGTACGTCCGCTGGCATGCCGCAAGGGCACTTGAGCAGCTTGCGGATCCCCGTGCCGTGGGCCCCTTGACTGCCGCGCTGAAGGATGAGGACGAGCTGGTCAGGACTACTGCCCGCCGGGCGCTGGAGAAGATCAAGAAGGCGCTGCAAACGCGGACGATCTAAATAGGATTTTTGTGATTGCGGGAATTCCGCAACGTTTAGCCCCGGCGGCCACGGCGGGGCTTGCCACCGCGTAGCCGCGGCGGCTAAACACTTCACTGCCGGAATCGTGCAACTCCATTTAGGCCCGGGGTCCGTCCGCTGCTGCTTGCCGGCGCCGACTCACCGGGGCGGGGCAAGGCCGGCCCGATTGTGCGGCGGGGGATGCACGGGCAAAATGCCCGCGGCACCCGTCCAAGCCGCGCTGGCCGACTACCGGGCCACCGACCCGCTCGTCCCGGGGCCACTTCCCTGTAGACACACCACGCCGAACAATGGATAGTGGGAGAGAGGGACCAAGTGGTCCGAACACGGCCGAACCGGCCCAAACGTACTGACAACCGCCCACGCCGCTGCCGACTCCCATGCCGCGTACCGTTGCTGCTCTCGGCCTGCTGCTAATCGCTGTACCCTTCTTTTTGGGCGCGGCGCGCGGGGCGGAATCCGGGCCGGAGGCCGAAACCGATCAGCAGCAACTCCGCGCCGAGGTCGCCCGGCTGCTGGAGCAGTTGGACGACGACCGATTCGAGGTCCGGAGTCGGGCGGCCGAGAGCCTGGAGGCCATGATGTCCCGGCCGGAATGGGGTCGGCTGCTGGCGGCCGAGTTCCGGCGGGCGCTGGTCCGCCCGGACCTCTCCTTCGAGGTCCGCTGGCACCTGGAACGGTGGTGCCGGCGGCTGCCCTTGGTCCCGCCCGAGCCGGCCGAAGCGGTCTCGCCCGAGCAGCTCGAGCGGCTGCTCCGCCAGTTGGACGACGACTCTTACGGCATCCGCCTGGGTGCCGCCCGCCGGCTGGAGTCGCTGTTGTTCCGCGACGAGAACCTGCCGCGGATGAAGAAGGCCCTTCAGGTCCGGCTGGCCGCCGGCGCAGACGCGGAGACGGCGGCCCGGCTCAAGAAGCTGCTCGACCTGGCCCGGCCCGCGATGGTGGCCGAATGCTGGCAGGGGCGCCGGCACATGGGCGAGCAGCACCTGCTGGTCGGCGTGCCCAGCCTGGGACCGGGGGCCTCACAAGCCAGCCACTTCGACCGCATCGACGACAAACTGGCCCACTGTGTCAGCGGTCACAATCTCTCGCCGGGCGATTACCCGGTCGGCGTGGCCTTCCCCCATCCGAAGCAGCCGGGTGCGTTCTTCCACCTGGTCAACTTGCCCACGCCGTGGCGGCGGATGGAGTATCAGCGCCACGTCCGGACCGGCGAGCCCACACGGCTGGCCGCCATCAGCCGCCGGACGCTCGATCGCATGTTGCACCAGCGGCGCGAGCTGAGCGAGGCCGAGCTGCTCATGCTCTCTCAGCTCGATCCCAAGGAGGTCTCGCGTTTCGCCGGCGAGTACTTCCACGTCGTCCGCGACGCGCCGCTGCCGCCACCGAAACCGCTGACGGCG
>CAZUAM010000018.1:0-13825 GCA_964618095.1 uncultured Planctomycetaceae bacterium
ATCAGGTCGGCCACGACCGCCGAGGCAGTAGGCATCTGGCCGGCGCCCAGGCCGTGGAAGAAGACTCGCCCCACCACGTCGCCCACCACGCGGACGGCGTTGTACGCCCCACGGACCTCGGCCAGCGGCGTGCGGTGCCGGACCAGCGTTGGGGAGACGTGCAGCTCCAGCCCCTCCGGCACCAGGTTGGCCACCGCCAGCAGCTTCACGCTGTAGCCCAGCTCTTTGGCGTAGCGCATGTCGGCCACCTCGACCGTATCGATTCCGGTCCGGGGGATCTGGCGCCAGTTGACGCGGGCCCCGAAGGCCAAGTGGGCCAGGATGGCCAGCTTCTGGGCGGCGTCGCTGCCGTCGACGTCCATGGTCGGATCGGCCTCGGCGTAGCCCCGTCGCTGGGCCTCGGCCACCGTGGCCGCGTAATCGGAACCCTTCTCTTCCATCTCGGTGAGGATGAAGTTGCTCGTCCCGTTGAGGATGGCGTGGAGTTCCTGGATCTGGTTGGCCGTCATACACTCGGTGATCGCGGCCACCAGCGGAATCCCCCCGGCCACGGAGGCCTCAAACGCGATCGAGCGTCCCAGTTGGCGGGCCCGATCGAATAACTCCGGACCGTGCTCGGCCAGCAGGGCCTTATTGGCCGTGATCACGTCCTTACCGCTCTCCAGCAACCGGAGCATGATGGTCCGGGCCGGCTCCAGCCCGCCGAGCAACTGGACCACCGCCGTGATCTCCGTGTCGTCGATCACGCTGGACAGGTCGTCGGTCAACAATCCCTCGGGCAGGGCGACGTCCCGCGGCCGGGCCAGGTCCTGATCGACCACCCGGGCCAACTCGATACGCTTGCCCGCGTGCCGGGCGATCCGCTCGCCGCTGTCCAGCAACAGCCGGGCCACCCCCGACCCGATCGTCCCGAAACCAACAATGGCGACCTTGGCGGTGTTCATTGGCGCACCGGGTTCCGGTGGATTAGGGGTTCCGGTGGATTAGGGGACACAGAACCTCTTATCTTAGGATAGCTTACTGCCTGCCGTCAAGCCGACGCCGGCCCCGTCGTTCGGGGGCTTGCGGGAATCGCCCAACCCGTCATACTGCGGAAACCTCGACAACACAGATTTCTTGGCATCCTCGGCGACGGCCGTCCCTCGCGCAAACAGACAAAGGAACGATCCGTGGAATCAACCGCACTGAAATTCTTCAAAAAGGCCCTAGAAACTCCCAGCCCTTCCGGCTACGAAAGTCCCTTGCAGCAGATCGTCCGCGACTACGTGGCCGACTTTGCCGACGAGGTAAAAACCGACGTCCACGGCAACGTGATCGCGGTGAAGAACCCGGGGGCCTCGCTGCGGGTGATGCTGGCCGGGCACTGCGACCAGATCGGGCTGATCGTGCAGCACATCGACGACGAGGGATTTCTCTACATCCAGCCGATCGGGGGCTGGGATCCCCAGGTGTTGATCGGCCAGCGGATGACCGTCTGGACCGCCGACGGAGAAGTCTTCGGTGTGATCGGCAAGAAGCCGATCCACCTTCTGACCGAGGAGGAACGCAAACAGGTCCCCAAGATGAAGGACCTCTGGCTCGATATCGGCGCGGCCGACAAGCAGGAGGCCGAGAAGGTGGTCCGCGTGGGCGATTCGGTCACCGTTCAGCTCGGATTCAACCGGATGCCGAACGACCGGGCCGTCTCGCCGGCGATGGACGACAAGTCGGGGATGTGGGTGGTGATCGAGGCGCTCCGTCGGGCAGACAAGGCGACACTCGACTGCACCCTGTACGCCGTCTCCACCGTCCAGGAAGAAGTCGGACTCCGCGGGGCCAAGACCAGCTCCTTTGGGATCGAGCCCCACCTCGGCGTGGCCGTTGACGTTACCCATGCCACCGACTGTCCCACCGTCGAAAAGAAAGAGGAGGGCGACGTCAAGCTGGGCAAGGGGCCGGTGATCTATCGCGGTCCAAACATGAACCCCAGGGTCGTCCAACTGCTCATCCAGGCCGCCGACAAACACGAAATCCCCTATCAACTAGGCGCCTCCGGCCGGGCCACGCCCACCGACGCCAACGCCATCCAGGTCAACCGCAGCGGCGTGGCCGCCGGACTGGTCAGCATTCCCAACCGCTACATGCACAGCCCCGTCGAGATGATCTCGCTGGAGGACCTCGACCGGGCCGCCGACCTGCTGGCCCGATTTGCCGAGGCGCTCACGAGTGATACCGGGTTTACACCTTGAGCGTGGCCAAGAAGCTGGCTATTTGCGGTGCGGGGGCCGAACGGGACTGGGTTCGGTGACTGCCAGTGAGCGCCCTTTTTCCGCAGAATTACTTGTCATAAATGTGTGAGGATGCCCCGGCGGAAATACCTGGGTTTGCGGAACTCACGCCGACCTCTTGGGCTTACTGGGCAGACTGCTCTCCTATTGACAAACGTCCACGTGTTACGTATAGTCTACAATGCGGTGTGGTGTCCACTGGCCTGCTACAGCATGTTCGCAACAGATTCAGTCAAGGATGTGCAGATATGGCGCGTATCGCTCTGAGAGAATTCAGCGGCGCTTACAAGTACAAGGCCGACGTGCCTCATCCGATCCCCTATCAGGGGAGCAAACGCCAGCTAGCCCCCATAATCCTGTCGTTCTTCCCGAAGCGGTTTGAGCGCTTAGTTGAGCCCTTTGCCGGATCGGCAGCGATCTCCTTGGCAGTCGCGTACAACGGCTTGGCAGACAGGTTTGTTATCAATGACGCGCACAAACCGATAGCGGACCTCTGGCTAGAGATAATCAATCACCCAAAAGAACTCTCCGACAAGTACCGGGCGCTTTGGGAAGATCAGCTGGGGCGCGAACGTCAGTATTACGACATGGTCCGCGATGAGTTTAATAGTACCCATCAGCCAGCCCTCTTCCTGTATCTTCTCGCGAGGTGCGTGAAGGGGGCGATTCGTTACAACGCTGACGGCGAGTTCAACAACAGTCCAGATAACCGACGAAAAGGAGCAATTCCGCACAACATGCGGCAACGCGTCATGGGTGCTTCGGCGCTTCTGCGAGGTCGAGCGACACTGAGTTGCCATGACTACATAAAAGTTCTTGCGGATTGCACTTCCTCAGACTTGATCTATATGGACCCACCATACCAAGGTGTATGCGGCGTTAGAGACCACCGGTACGCTCCCAAGGTGGACCACTCCGATTTCTGTGATCAGATCGGTGTTCTGAACGACAACGACTGCATGTTCGCAATCAGCTACGATGGTAGAACCGGCACGAAAGTCTTCGGAAAACCGCTGCCTGAACGACTTGGATTGACCCACCTTGAAATTCCTGCTGGAAGATCAACCCAGGCAACACTGCTAGGTAGAGACAGCGACACTTATGAGTCGCTCTATCTATCACCCGCTCTGGCCGAAGCAGTGTCTTACGGCAAGAATGCCGCGTCCGAATTGAGGCAACAACAGCTTTGGTAGGTGGTACTCGATGGAAAGGTGTCTGACGGGCTAGTCATTTCTCCCCAAGCTGCTGCTTTATGTATTCTTGGACTGACAAACCACTCCGCCTGGCTTGCTTGGCAAGCCCGTCAAACTCTGATACTTCGTGTTCGCTCCATACGATTGATACTTGCCGAATCTGCCGTAGGGCCACATGGGCATAGTTCTCGGGTGAAGCCCAATAACATTGGTTGCACAGCGTGGCGTTTTTCGTGTCAGTCCAATTCGCACAGTGCTCGCACGACCAGCTCTTCTTGCGCTGGCAGGTTCCGCATAAAGGCATGAACAGGTGTGGTTGCGATTCGTCTCCAACCCGGCCCGATGCTCCTGCCACTTCGTAGGGAACACGATGATCTACTTGCAGATAGCGGTTTGCGTACCGTTCGCTGCAAACCGCGCAGCGACCTTGTGACTGTTCCAGGAGTTGACGCTTGAATTCCTTTGAAAAGACTTTACGCCCGCCAAGTTTGTGCTCTTCGATATCGTCGAGGTCAGCGAATACGTAGGCTGCTATCCTGCGGCCGTCCGATCCAGTAACTCGAATCGTTTTGAGTGGGATGCCCGCTTCTCGAACATCCCGTGCAGCGCGTGGCGGATGATTGTAGCCGTATTGGTCTTTCAATTCTTCAGTAGTAATCTGTCCGTGCTTGATAATGTGTTCAATAACCGTGCGTGGTCGCTTACCTTTCACCTTTCTGATAAGCGCAACGAGACGGCGGTCGAGTTTCTTGGACGTCATTCGGGAGCTACTTTGCTGTTGTTCACAGGCCCTTGGTGAGCTCGGAGATTGAAACGCCCAAGGCTTCGGCGATTGCCTCGATGTTCCGCAAAGCGACGTTCCGTTTTCCGCGTTCAATCCCGCTCATGTAAGTGCGATCCAGAGCGCATTTGTCGGCAAATGCCTCTTGCGAAAGCCCGGTGGCCTTTCGCAGTTCGCGGACACGTTGACCGAACCGAACCACTATGTCAGCGTTTCGTCGCATGAATGTTCACGATAGCGGAACCTTCGACTTCGAGTCGACGGACTATGAGTCACATCCGCGTGTGCTGACAGCCTGTCCCGGGGAGGCCAAACGCAGGATGGGAACTGCAGGTCCCAGTTCGAGCCTACACATTCCAGATGATCGTCCGTAGTGCCAATCGCATTGGACAATTTCGAAGTCCATTGGCGCCCATTGCCAGTCAAGAGGTGTGCATCGTAGCGATTCATCCACCCCTAAGTGCGACCGGCTAGAGGAGTCGGATCGCTTGGGAGAGTACGGAGGTCTGGGGTCGGGGCCGACTGCGATCGGATGTGCACTCTCAGATGCAGGATCGCAGCAGGGTTCCTGCCAAAATGGCATACCGCGGAAATCCGCCGCCGGCGCACGCGAGGGAAACGGCAACCTCCGATTGACCTAAGTTCAGTTCTTTGAACACGTTGCGGCACACGCGCCGAGCATTGGCACGCCGCTTGCAATCCTCAGCGGGAAATCGTCGTCGCCTGCCAAATGTGGTCGCCCTGCGCCGCTATTTAGCGAGCTGAACCAGGAAAACCGCCGCCCGACGACCGGCTCCGCGAACGGGCCGCCGGGTGAAACCGCATCTCACGCCAGCAACAGGAGGAATCCGCTGTGGCAAAGCAGATGGTCTTCGAAGACGAGGCGCGGCAGCCCTTGGCTGCCGGCGTCAGTAAACTGGCCCGAGCCGTCACCAGCACCCTTGGCCCCCGAGGCCGCAATGCCGTTCTGGACAAGGGATGGGGCGCGCCGAAGGTGACCAAGGACGGCGTGGGCGTGGCCGAGGACATCGACCTGGACGACCCTTACGAAAACCTCGGCGCCCAGTTGGTCAAGGAAGCGGCTTCCAAGACCAACGACGCGGCCGGAGACGGCACGACCACCGCCACCGTGTTGGCCGAGGCGATCTATAAGGAGGGCCTGCGGATGGTGGCTGGCGGGGCAGATCCGATGTCGCTCCTGAGGGGGGTTCAGAAGGCAACCGGCGCCGTGGTCAACGCGGTGGGAAAGATGGCCAAGCGGGTCGACGAAAAGAACAAGAAGGAGATCGCCCAGATCGCCACCATCGCCGGAAACAACGATCCGTCGATCGGGGCCGTGCTGGCCGACGCCTTTGTGAAGGTGGGCAAGGACGGTGTGATTACCGTCGAGGAAGGCCGCCAGGCCGAAACCTCCGTCGAGGTGGTCGAGGGGATGCAGTTCGACCGCGGATTCCTTTCCCCACATTTCGTCACCGATCAGGAGAACCAGACCGCCGAGTTGGAGAAGTGTCTGGTCCTGGTGCACGAGGAAAAGATCTCCAGTGCCAAGGACTTGGTGCCCTTGCTGGAGGCAGTCAGTAAGGTCGGCAAGCCGCTGTTGGTGATCGCCGAAGACGTCGAGGGCGAGGCCCTGGCCACCTTGGTCGTCAACAAGTTGCGAGGGATTCTCAGCGCCTGTGCCGTCAAGGCGCCCGGCTACGGCGACCGGCGCAAGGCCATGCTCGGCGACATCGCCACCTTGACCGGGGCCCAGGCCATCTTCAAGGACCTGGGCGTGAAGCTCGACGGGATCAAGATCTCCGACCTGGGAACCGCCAGGAAGGTGATTGTGGACGCCGACAACACCACCATCGTGGGCGGCAGTGGCCAGAAGACCGCCATCGCAGGCCGGGCCGACCAGATCCGCCAGGAAATCGAGGGTACCGACAGCGACTACGACCGCGAGAAACTCCAGGAGCGGCTGGCCAAGATCGCCGGCGGTGTGGCTCAGATCAACTGCGGGGCGGCCACCGAGACCGAAATGAAGGAGCGCAAGGCCCTGTTAGAGGACGCCCGCGCTGCAACCCAGGCTGCGCTGGAAGAAGGAGTCGTCCCCGGCGGAGGCGTGGCCCTGTTGCGCAGCGCCAAGGCCATCGACAAGCTCGAACTCACCGGAGACGAGGCCCTGGGGGCCAAGATCGTGCGGAACGTTCTGGACGCTCCGCTTCGGGCAATCGCCGAAAACTCGGGGCAGGACGGCGCCGTGGTGGTCAACCGCGTCCGACGCATGAAGGGCCGAGCCGACGGCTACGACGCCGATAAGGGCGAGTTTTGCGACCTGGTCGAGGCGGGGATCATCGACCCGGCCAAGGTGGTTCGGATCGCCCTGCAAAACGCCGCGAGCGTGGCCGGCGTCCTGCTGACTACTTCCTGCCTGGTCACCGAGATTCCCAAGGCCGAAGAGGAAGAAGGCCACGGCCCACCGCCGGGGGCGGGCGGCATGGAAGGCATGGGCGGTATGGGTGGCATGGGAGGCATGGGTGGCTTCTAGTCGGCGATTCCTCCACTGATACGTCTGCCAGGCGCTGCCAGCAAGTGAACATGCTCAGGCATTTCAAGAAGGGCTCAAAAACCAATTGACTAGAGGAAACAAGATTATGAAGAAGATCAACCTGAGGCCTTTGGACGACCGGGTCGTGGTGGAGCCGGTCGAGGCGGAGGAGGTGACCGCCGGCGGCATCGTGTTGCCCGACACCGCCAAGGAAAAACCGCAACGCGGCACCGTGCTGGCCGTGGGCCCCGGCAAGTTGCTCGACAGCGGCGAGCGGGGTGAGCTCTCGGTGGCCATTGGCGACGAGGTGATCTACGGCAAGTACGCCGGCTCCGACGTCGAGCTCGACGGTCGCGAGGTCAAGATCCTCCGCGAAAGTGACATTCTGGCCAAGGTGATCAAGTAACCCGCGCGGCCTGCCGCTGACGACTCCCGCAGTTTGGCCGCGGGGCGAACAGGCACGTCGCCGCGCAGCAACCGTTAGACTAAGGAACCACCATCGTGGCTAAACAACTCATGTTTGAAGATCATGCCCGAAGCAAAATGCTCCAGGGCGTGGACAAGCTGGCCGACGTGGTTGCCGTGACCATGGGGCCCACCGGGCGGAACGTGATCCTGGATAAGTCGTTTGGCGGACCCACGGTCACCAAGGACGGCGTGACGGTCAGCAAGGAAATCGAGCTGGAAGACCGCTTCGAGAACATGGGGGCCAAGCTGGTCAACGAGGTCGCTTCGAAGACCTCGGACGTGGCCGGCGACGGCACGACCACCGCCACCGTGCTGGCCCGTGCAATCTTCCGCGAAGGCCTGCGGAACGTGGCCGCCGGCAGCAATCCGGCGGCCGTTCGCCGCGGCATCGAAAAGGCGGTGGATGCCGCCATCGATCATCTGTATTCCATGGCCAAGAGGGTCACCAGCAAGGAAGAAATCGCCCACGTCGGCGCGATCAGTGCCAACAACGATACGCTGATCGGTAACTTGCTGGCCGACGCCATGGAGAGCGTCGGCAACGACGGAGTGATTACCGTCGAAGAGGGCAAGACGGCTGAAACCACCTACGAAGTGGTCGAGGGGATGCAGTTCGACAAGGGATACCTTTCGCCCTACTTCATCAACCGCACCCCGGAAATGGACTGCCTCCTGGAGGACGCCTACATGTTGATCCACGAGAAGAAGATCAGCAGCCTCCGCGACCTGGTGCCCATCCTGGAGAAGATTAGCAGCACGGGCAAGCCGCTGTTGGTGATCTGCGAGGACGTCGAGGGCGAGGCGCTGACGACCCTGGTGGTCAACAAACTCCGCGGCGTGTTGAACGTCGCGGCGGTCAAGGCGCCCGGCTTCGGCGATCGCCGCAAGGCCATGCTCGGCGACATCGCGATCCTCACCGGCGGCACGATGATCAGCGAGGACCTGGGCCTGAAGCTGGAAAACCTCACGCTGGAACATCTGGGCCGCGCCAAGAAGATCACGGTGGACAAAGACACCACCACGATCGTGGAAGGCGCCGGTAAGACGGCCGAGATCAAGAACCGCATCGACCAGCTCCGCCGACAGATCGAGGAAACCGACAGCGACTATGATCGCGAAAAGTACCAGGAGCGGCTGGCCAAGCTGACCGGCGGCGTGGCGGTGATCTCGGTGGGGGCCAGCACCGAAGCCGAGATGAAGCAGAAGAAGGCCCGGGTGGAGGACGCCCTTCATGAGACGCGGGCGGCGGCCGAGGAAGGCATTCTGCCCGGCGGCGGCGTGCCTTTGTTGCGGTGCCTGGAGGCGGTCGAAAAGGCCCGCGCAACCGCCCGGGGCGACGAGAAGATCGGCGTGGACATCGTCAAGCATGCCCTGACCGCGCCGATCCGGCAGATCGCCGACAACTGCGGCGCCCACGGCTCCGTGGTCGCCGATGAGGTCGCACAGAAGCCCACCAACACCGGCTACGATGCCAACATCGGCGAGTACGTGGACATGTACAAGGCGGGCATCATCGATCCGTTGAAGGTAGTCCGCACCGCCCTGGAAAACGCCGCCAGCATCGCCGCCTTGATGCTCACGACCGAGACCCTGGTGACCGACCTGGACAAAGAGGACAAGAAGAGGCATCACGTTGAGGGAAGTGTCCGCTAAGCATCGGCCGGGAACCTCCCGGCCCGACACGGACAGTCAAGCCGAGTCGACGATCACCGGGCCACCTCCCCACGGGGTGGCCCTTTTTTGGCTGCCGATACGTCCGCGACAACTGGCATAACCAGGGGGGGCGACCGTAGGGTAAAATACTACATCTGGACAACCGCCCCCGGCATCCGGCCATGGCAACGATGGCTGATAAACGCGACTATTACCAGGTCCTTGGAGTCGACCGGTCCGCCACGGAGGCCCAGCTCTCCGAGGCCTACCGCAAGCTGGCCCTGAAGTACCACCCGGACCGAAACCCCGGCGAAGAAGAGGCCGTCAACCGGTTCAAGGAGGCGGCCGAGGCCTTCGAGGTGCTCAGCAACCCGGAGAAGCGGGCGCGGTACGATCGGTACGGGCACGCGGGGCTGGAGGGTCCGGGGGGCGGGGCCCCGCACTTTCACGATGTGGCCGACATCTTCGAGGCCTTCGGGGACCTTTTCGGGTTCGGGGACATTTTCGGCGGCCCAAGGCGTGGACGCCGCGTCCGCCGAGGCGCCGATATCCGCTGCCAAATCACCCTCGATCTGCTGGAGGCCGCACACGGCACCACCAAGACCGTCACCTTCCGACGTCACCAACCATGCCAGACCTGCGGCGGCTCGGGCGCCAAGCCGGGTACCAAGCCGGAATCCTGCCCCTACTGCGGCGGTCAAGGCCGCGTCCGCCAGTCGACCGGCTTCTTTTCGATGACCACCACCTGCCCCTCTTGCCACGGCAGTGGGGCGGTGATCCGCAAACCGTGTTCCTCCTGTGGCGGCACGGGATTCGTGCCCAAACAGGTCACCCGCAAGGTCAACGTCCCGGCCGGAGTCGACGATCAGATGCAACTGCGGCTGCAAGGGGAAGGCGAACCGAATCCCGACGGCGGCCCGCCGGGGGACTGCTATTGCTTTATCACGGTGACCCCCCACCCGCTCTTCCAGCGCCACGGCCAGGACGTGATTTGCCAGGTGCCGATCAGTTACTCCCAGGCGGCCCTGGGGGCAACCATCGAGGTTCCCACCCTCGACGGACGCACGGATCTCCAGATTCCTTTCGGCACGCAAACCGGCGAGGTCTTTAAGCTCACCGGCCGCGGCATGCCCAACCCGAGATACCGCTCCCGCGGCGACTTGCTGGTCCAGGTACATGTCGAGGTGCCCAAGAAACTGACTGCCGAACACAAGGAAATCCTGAGGAGATTGGCGGAATTGGAAAAGCGTAACGTCACTCCCGCACGAAAGAGTTTCTTCGAGAAACTCAAGGAATACTTCCATTCCGGATGACCGGCCGGGGCCGACGGAGGATCAAGCGTGGCGAAGAATAAAACCGGCAAGACCGATCCGGCCAACAGCGCAAAGGCCGACCAGCCTCCCGCCCGGGACTCGGAGCCCCGGCAATCGCCGTCCCCAGCGGCGACGCCCCCGGCAGCCAAGGCGACGGGCCGGGAAGCGACCTCGCAGGAGACAGCGGCCGATCAATTGGCTGCCGAAATGGCGGCCGCGGCGGAAAAGGCCCGGGAAGAGGAAACCAGCCCGCTGCGGTCGCTCCGCACCGAGCTGCAAGAGGCCAAGGACCGCGCGCTGCGGATCCAGGCGGAGTTGGAGAACTACCGCAGACGCGCCGCCCGGGAAATGCAGGAAGAACGCCGCTACGCCAATCTTTCCCTGATGCGCGACCTGTTGCCGGTGCTGGACAACATGGCTCGGGCGATCGAGGCGGCCGAGAAGACCCACGACGCGGCCGGGCTGCTGGAAGGCGTCAAGATGGTAGGCCGGCAGCTTGAGGAAGTGCTCCAACGGCACCAGTGTGTTCGCATTCAGGCGCTCCACGAGCCGTTTGATCCCCACTTGCACGAAGCCATCTCGCAGCAGCCCTCCGACGAGCACCCGGTGGGCACCGTGGTGCTGGAGACCCAGACCGGTTTCCAACTGCACGATCGGGTCGTACGCCCCAGCCAGGTGATCGTTTCCAGCGAGGACAAATCGGGGGAAAAAGGCAAGAAAGAAACGGAAGAATAGGAGTCATCCTGATGCCAACTTACGAGTACGAATGTGACGCCTGCCAGCATCGATTTGAGCTGTTTCAATCAATCACCGCAGCGCCCAAACGGAAATGCCCCGAGTGTGGTCGCTTGACGCTCCGCCGTTTGATCGGGCCGGGGGCTGCGATCGTGTTTAAGGGATCGGGGTTCTACAAGACCGACTATCGTAGCGAGTCATACAGGAAGGCCGCCGCTGCGGAGAAGAAGGCCGATGGCGATGGGAGCAAGAAGGGGAAAGACAAGGAGAAGGCGGCGGGGAAGGCCGAGCAGACCGGCGGCGCAAAGCAGAGCTGAGACGAATAGTCGCCGGGACCGCCCCCAATGTGGCATTTCGGTTCTGACTCAGATTGACCAATCCGGCGCTACCAGGGGCCGACCTACCGTCGGCCGCTAAACGTGTCTGTCGGCCGCTATTGACACTCAGGAAAGTAATGTCCATCTGGTTCCCAAGCTCCAGCTTGGGAACCGCCTCTGCCCGCCCGCGTCCCGTTGCCACTTGGTTCCCAAGCTGGAGCTTGGGAACCAGAGAACGTCCACGACATTGGTTTCCTGAGGATCAATAAACGTGTTTGTCGGTCGCGCACCGGTGTTCAGCGGCCGCCGGTACGGCGGCCTGAGCGTTGCTCGCCCCAAGAACTGTCAGGAAAACAGCTTACGCCGTGAGGCGATCCCTACTTACCTGAGGGTGTCCGGGAATTCCCGGATGCCCTCGTTTACCTTGAACCCTACTTGCTATCCGTCGCTTTCCTTTCCGCCTTCCACCGTCCGCCTTCCGCCCTCGCCCGATGCCCCCCCTTCGCTGCCCCATCTGTGACAGACTTTTCGAGCCCGAGCAGAGCCCGGCGATGCCCTTCTGTAGCGACCGTTGCCGCCTGATCGACCTTGGGCATTGGCTGGACGAGCAGTATGGCCTGGCGCACCAACCCGACGAGGAAGCGGAGGACGCGGGAACCGAGGAGTAGATTTCCTTCCGCCTACGGCTGGGCAAGATCCCTTGCGCTAAGCCGCAAGCGGCTGGGTGTCCCGCCGCAAGCGGCCAGGTTGCGCTTGCATCAGCGGCCCAGGTCCGTATAATGGCGGGAGCAAAATATGGGGATCTTTGGGCACGATCTAGGGGGACTGCTGCTATGTCGGAGAATAATCGCGACACGCTGCGTAGGGTGGCCTGGTCGGAGATCTGCCCCTGGCTGGTCATCTTTCGGACCTTTCGCGTGGCGATCGGGCTGCGCATCCTGGTGCTTGCGGCGGTGGCCATTGTTTTGACCCTGACGGGTTGGTCGTTGTTGGGCTCGCTTTTCTCGGTTGACGAGAGTATGAGCCGGTGGATGAGACCCGGGGACGGCCGTCCCTCGCGGGCGATCGACCAGGCGGTGCCGGACAGGCCCACGTTGCGCGACGTCCCCAACCGCCTGAAGGCCGACCCGCTCGCGCCGACCGCCTGGCAGGCCCTCGATCCGTACTTCGGATCCTGGGTCCAGCTCAGCCAGCCCCTGTTGGAGGTCGGCCGTGGGGGCGCCACGCTGCCGAAACTGGCTTGCCTGTTGTTGTGTGGACTATGGGCCGTGGCGGTCTGGGCGTTTTTCGGCGGTGCGATCACACGGGTGGCTGCGGTTCAGTTGGCCAGTGACGAACGGGTTGGCTGGACCGCCGCGTTGCGCCACGCCCGCTCCAAGTGGCTCTCCTATTTCGCCGCCCCGTTGCTTCCCTTGATAGGTGCTGCGCTGTGCGCGCTGCTGATCGTCGTGCCCGTTGTGGTACTCGTCTTCCTCCCCTACTGGCTGCTGAACACCAACGTGGGCGTGCTTCTGGCGGCGCTGCTTTGGCCCCTGTTCCTGTTGGCCGGGTTGGTGATGGCGATGCTGCTGCTGGGGCTGATCTTCGGCTGGCCCCTGATGTGGAGCACCATCAGTGCCGAAGGGACCGATAGTTTCGACGCCCTGAGCCGCTCCTACGCCTACGTCTTCGGGCGGCCGCTCCACTACCTGTTCTATGCCGTGGTGGCGGCCGGCTTGGGCGCGCTGGGTTGGCTGCTGGTGTCGAACTTCGCCGCCGCGGTGGTCTGGCTCACCTACTGGGCGGCCGGTTTGGGGGAATGTGAAGCGGAGCAAATCAGAGCGGTCATCGACGGCAGCAAGACGCTGGGCCCGATCGGTAATGCCGGTGCGTGGCTGATCTATTTGTTTGCCGGCTGCGTCAAGCTGCTGGCCGTGGGTTTCATTTACGGCTACTTCTGGACCGCCTCAACCGCCATCTACTTCCTGTTGCGCCGCGACGTCGACGCCACGGAAATGGACGAGGTCTTCCTCGACGAAGACGCCAGCGAGCCGACCTACGGGTTGCCGCCGCTGAAGACCGACGAAGCCGGAGCCCCGGTGGTCGACGACGACCTGCCTGAGGTCGAGCCCGACGACGTCAGTCAGCCCGAGGATCAGACCGACCAGGGGCCACAAGCCGGCCCGTGACGGGGCCGGCGAGCACCCCCGGCGCTCTCAGAACTCGCCTGCCACGGCCTCTCCTCGATAGAGCGGCATGTAGCGGTAGTATACCTCCAGGGTCATTACGGCCATGGCGGTGTTGTAGAGGCGTCCGCCGACGTCCCCTTGGCCGCCGCTGAAGTGCCAACTGCCGGCCTCGTGACTGGTGGTGGACTGCGTGGCGATCAGGTAATCGCGCATCTTGCGGTTCCACTTCTCCCAGTCGGTTCCTCCCCAGTGGTGCATGACCTGGGTGGCGTAGTAGTTGTAGTACATATTGTCTTCCGACGGTCCCCACTGGCTCAGATAGGCCGTCCCTTTCTGCAACCCCGGATGATCGCGCCCCCAGCCGGTGTACATCCGGCAGAGCAGGCCGATGGCCGTGGTC
>CAZUAM010000018.1:13835-25896 GCA_964618095.1 uncultured Planctomycetaceae bacterium
TCGTGTTGCGCGGCTGGGGCGTTGTGTACCCGTAGCGGGCCCCGCCTTCGCTCTGCACGCTGCTGAGGAAATGCTGCACCAGGAACAGGGTCGGCGAGGGGACTTCCAGCCCGGCCATCTGCCCGCTCTTCAGCCCCATCAACTGCCAGCCGGTGACCGTGGTATCGCCGGGCTGGCCGGGCGTGTAACGCCAACCGCCACCCTTGGAGTCCTGGGCGTAGACCACGAACCGGAGCGTGCCCTGGGCAAGGTCCTTCAGGGCCGGGTCCCGCGTCATCGCGTAGGCCTCGCAGAGCGCGATTGTAGACAGCCCCTGGGCGTACATCGTTCCTTCTTGCAGATCGCTGCCGTGAGCCGTCAGCAGTGCCCGCTTGACCAGGTGATAGATCCCGCGCTTGACCACCTCGCGGTACTCGCCTTCGACGTGCGTGTATCCGGCGCCCAGGAAGGGCAACAAGGCGATGGCCGTGGCGGCGGTGGTGCTGGCCTCGGTGCCCGGGTTGCGACACTGCCCGCGGCAGGCACTTTTGTTGTGGTCGAAGTTCCAGCTCCCGTCGTCTCGCTGATGAGCCATCAGCCATCGGAGTCCCCACTCCACGGCCCGTTCGCTCTGCGGGGTTCCGCCCTCTCTTCGGGCCAAGAGCGCCCTGCCTTCGCGCCCGCGTCCTCGAAGTGCTCCGCCGACCTTGGTGTCGCTCCTGAGCAGCCAGTCAGTCGGCTCCGCCGGTTCGAACCCGAACGCCACCGGGGGGGAGTTGGTCGAGTTCGTCGGGCTCACCGGGCGCCGGCCCGGATCGGCCAGCTTCGGCACTTCATAGCGCGAACTAAGCGCCGCCTCGACACCGGTCTGGTCCGGTTTCAGAAGGACCGCTTCCGGTTGGTATTCTCCAGCGGCCGAGTCCAGAGGCACAGGCAAGTCGGTATAGGCGATCAGCCCGCGGAAGTCCGACTCGGGCAGCGAAGCCTGGACCAGCAGTCCCAGGACCACCAGCAGGGCGAAATGGAACAGAAAACTGACCGCAAAACTGGACGACTGCCGGCGTCCGACGCGCGACCACCAGCGGCGCGGGCCGGCGGGCAGGGTGTGGGCCTCGATCTGCGGCAGCCGCCGGTCGTGGGTGACCTTCGGCGGCGGCGGAAGCTCGCGAACCCGCTGCGACTCCACGCCCGCTTTCCCCGCTGCCCGGTTCGCATTCTCCGGCATCCGGAGGCCGCCATCAGCATCCCCCGTTGAGTGGAGGTGTGTGTCCAGGGATTCGGCCACGTCTCAGGCTCCACGGGGCCAGGGGATCGTCTCACGGCGCAAGTTGCTTTCCTGACAGTTCTTGAGTCGCGCAGCGCTCAGGCCGCCGTAGCGGCGGCCGCTAAACACCGTTGGGCTGCCGACCAACACGTTTAGCGGCCGACGGTACGTCGGCCCCTGGTAGCGCCGCATTTGTCAATCTGAGTCACAACCGAAATGCCACATTTGGGACAGTCCCGAGGCCAAAGCGAGTGAATTGGCGCAGGCTGAGGCAAGAAAACTACTTCTAGTAATTATAGCCCGCAGGAAAGATAAAGAGAAAGCGGCCGATGGCCAAATTCGGAGATGTAGCCCGGCCCCTACTCGGGGAAGTCTTCCTCGGTGCTTTTCTTGCGGTAGATGGGCAGGTGGCGGTAGTAGACCTCCAGGACCATGGTGGCCATCGACGTACAATAGAGTCGCCCGCCCTCTCTTGAGCCCAGGTCACCACCCGGCATGTACCAGCTTCCCGCCTCGTGGCCGCCCCTGGCCTGCGAGTTGACCAACTGGTCGCGCATCACGCCGTTCCACTTTTCCCACTCGTCGCCTCCCCAGTGCCGCATCACCTGGGTGGCGTAGTAGTTGTAGTACATGTTACCCTTGGAGGGCCCCTTGTTGCTGAGCCACTCTACACCCCGGTTCAGCGACGGGTGGTCCTTCTTCCAGCCCAGGTACATCCGGCAGAGCAGTCCGATGGCCGTGGTGGCATCGCCCTTTCCCGGACCGGTGTAGCCATAGTTGGCACCGCTGTCGGCCTGGACGGAATCGAGGAACTGAAAGGCCTTCTTGACCGTAATCGGCGGGACGCGGAGATAGGCCATGTGGCCGCTCTTCAGGGCCATGATCTGCCAGCCTACCACCGAGGTGTCACCCTTCTGTCGTGGTTCATATCGCCAGCCTCCGCCGACCGGGTCCTGGGCGTAACAGATGAAATTGAGGGCCGCCTGGGCGGGCTGGTGGAGGCCCTTGTCATGGGTCATCGCGTAGGCTTCGCACAGCACGATCGATGCCAGGCCGTGCGAGTACATCCGCCCGCCCGGCTCCCACAGGTTGCCGCCCTGGGGAGTCCGCTTCATCTTGGTGACCAGGAAGTACAACCCGTTCTTGACCGTCGCCTTGTACTTGCCCGACTTGTGCGTCTGTCCCGCACCGAGGAACGGCAACAGGCCCATGGCGGTGGCACCGATTCGGGCGTCCTCCAGTCTGCCGGGATTGCGGCACTGGCCGCCGCAGCTTGGGGCCCGGGTATGCTTGAAGCTCCAGCCGCCGTCGTAGAACTGGTGTTCGGCCAGCCATTTCAGTGCGGCAGCCACGGCCTTTTCACTGGCCGGGGTGCCTCCATACTTCTTCACCAACCCGCCACGTGCCTTTGTTCCACGCCCGGACAGCCCGTCACCCGTGTAGGCACCCACCATCGCCAGCAGGTCGTTCCGCGGTGCGCGCTCGAATCCGAAATCGCTGAGTTCGACCGCCACGGCCGCCGCCTCCACGTCGTCGGCCGGCGAGATCTCCACGTCCGTCGGCTCGATCTCGGTCTCCACCGCCGACAACTCGGTCGACACGTCGATGTCCTCCGGGGGCTCGTAATCCAACTCCTCCAGATCGTCGAGCTGCTCGTCCTTTTCCGGGGCAATCACCAGTTGTCGCAGCTCGTCGGTAACCGCTTCGGGCAGCGTCAACAGGGCCAGCCCCAAGAGCAGCACCATGTGGACCACCATGCTGACCAGCCAACTGGGGGTCTGGCGCAGGGCGTCGCGGATCCAGGCGCTAGGCTCCCCGAACTGCTCCCGCTCGTCGAGCTGTCTGCGGGCGCCGGTGGGCTTGGCACCTGGGACCTTTTCCGCTCCGTCCGAGCCGCCCTTGGCGACGGGCCTCGCGGGGGCCGCCGATGCGGTGGCTGCTGCCGCGGTGGCTGAGCCCTTGGTCTCCGCTGCGACCGCCGGCTCGGCCTCGGGCAACTGGTCCGCTTGCGCCGCCTTTGACTGGCCTTCTGGCACCGACTCGTCTACCATCGTCTCTTGCTCCGGGATGCTCCCGTATAAACCCTTAACTTATACCATCTTACGGTCAAAGGCAAGCACTCGCTCCTCCCGGCTGGGGTCCGCCGCCGGGGGCGTCCGGTGGGGGAGTCGACGGCCGCTTCGCTAAACCGCTCATGAGTATAGCGTTGCGGCCACGCCCATAAACCCCCTCTTTGGCGGGGCCTCAGAACGTTTGTACCACGCACGGCCCGACTATTTTCTCGGGCCAGTACCCCCCAAATTATTCCCAATTTGTCTGCGGAGGACAAACCGTGGGCATCCCCCTCAGTGGCAGCAAAACTCGTCAACTGGCGATCCTTGATGCGGCATGATACGCCGTGATTCCGGCGCGCAAAGTGTGTCATGCAGCCAAGCCGCAATTCGACGGGTTTTCGGTATTGCCCGGTTACCGCAGAACCGCTATGCTTTCCCGCCCGACGAAAGGGGAGAAGCGGCGAAAGGCTTCAGTTGTGGGTGCCCGACTCGAGCAGCCACGAGGCTGAAGACGCGTCTCTCCCGGCTGTCCACGGGGGTCGTGTTGCCGGAAACTCGGTGGATTTGGGCTGCACGCAGTCGTTGACTCCCTTTTGGCTGCTCTCGCGCAATCCCGTTGCCTGGAAGGAACAGGCGTCTCGGGAATGGACCGGGAGCGAGCCTTCCCGGGGGAGGCAGGAGGAAGTTGGCGCTGCCAGCGGCCGGCCTATGTTAAGAAGGCGGCTGCGTTCCGCGGAACGTGTGGCCCAGATCACTGGAGCTTGGCCTCAACTCAAGGGCCGCGCCCTGCCGATATGGGGCAGCAAGCAACCGGCCCACCTCCACGGACATATCGGTCAAGTTACACGCTTTCAGGAGCTTCAAGTTTCGACCACGATTGCTTCCGCGTTCCCTGCGTCATTTGGTGATGACGGTTGGAACTGCGTGCACGGGGCCGAGAACCGTGCCATGCGGATCGAGTAGGGCAAAGTGCAGGCGATCAGCGAGCCCCCAAAATGGCATCATTAAGCACAGAAGCTTCATCAACGAAGAAGAAAAAACCGCCGTGGAGGATTGCCGGCGGCGCAGATGACGTGTCACCGCCGAGGACTGAGGACGACTATTGAACTCGGCATGACGGATTCAACCATAGAGACCTATCGGGAACTCATTGGGAAAGGTGAACATGAAAAAACCTACAGTTGTCGTGGTAATCGACTCCCTCAGCTTCACGGGAACCACATGGATCAATGTTCTCTTGGGCTGTCATAAGGAAGCTTTCGCGGTGGGGCCTCCAGCGAAGGTGATCGGCATGTATGAAGAGGGCTGGAAACAAGCCTGCGTGATTCACGGTCAGAAGTGTCGCTTCTGGCCGAAGTTCCACAGGAAGTACAATCCCAACGAAAACTTTTACCTCCAGCTAGCTGCGCGTTCCGGGCGCCGTTTCATTGTGATCAACAATCCCAAGGCGGGCAGCAAGAGCGAAGAGGACCTCCAGCACCCGGACATCATTCTTAAGCACATCCGGGTGGTTCGTGACGGGCGGGCGGTGTGCCGCAGTTACCGGCGCAACAATCCCGGCAAGGATTTCTATGACGCCGTGAAATGGTTCGAGCACTTCGGCAGCCGATTTGAATTCGACGAGCAGGATCCGGACGCGTTGTCCGTTCGCTACGAGGACGTGGTGAAGGATCAGTTTTCCGCCATGGAGCGGTTTGGCGAATTCATTGGGCTGACGTATCCACCAAACTTCTACAAGTACTGGGAATTCGATCACCACATCACGGCGGGGAACGCTGCCCCTTATGGCATGATCCTTTGGTACCAGCAGCGCAGGAAATGGCCCGAAGCCAGGCGAGAGTTCTACCAGAAGGAATTCGAGCGGCTGGAGAGGCAGCCCCAGAAGCCGATCTTCGATGAAGGATGGAAGCGAGACCTGACTGCCCGCGAACTCTTTCTTTTCGACCATTTCTGTGGCCAGATTAATGAACGGTGGGGCTACGAGCGATCAACCTTCACGGCAGGTGAGTTCCAGCAGTACGGGGGGGAGATCGCGGAGGCGGCGTAACTGGAATGAAGCGTTTGCCCTATTATTCTGACGCTGGCAGCACGCAGGCTGGTAGGATCGCTCGACCTGTGGACACGCCCAGGTCTTTCGGCGCGCCCCTTCTCGGCACTCGGAAAGACGATTATGGGGCGGCTGGTCGTAAGCAAGATGCGGCCCGGATCTCGGTGGCCTTACCAGAGGAGGATGGGATGTGCGAGTCTGATTTCGGCCCGTATCGTGTGCGCAACTCAGGTCGGAGCCTTCGGCAGGTTCTTGACCGGATCAACAAGCACTGCTTTATCGCTCCGGGCATCATGCGATCGATAGGTATGCTTCGGACCGTCGTAAACCCGTTACATGCTTTTGAAAGGTTCGTGTCCCAATTGGCGGAAACCCCCAACGCCGAGTTCGTAACGTTCCGAGAGGCTTTCACCACACCGCGCCCCACCGACAAGATTCGGGTAGTGATGCGGCACGACGTTGACAGGGATATCGTTGCGGCAGAGCGTCACGCGAGGATTGAACAAGGACTGGGTATCCCGGCGACTTACTTTATCCTCCATACTTCACCTTATTACGGTTTGTTCGATTGCGAGCGTCAGGCCTTTTGCCGCAACGAGTGCATGGGGCACTATTACCTTGGCCTCCAGGAGATGGGTCACGAAATCGCGTTGCACAATGACGCGCTTTGGGTGTACCAGCAGTGGCTGATGGACGGGGCCCAGGCCCTGGTAGAGGAACTGAATTGGCTGCGTTCCTGCGGCCTGGACATCTGCGGCAGCGTTGCACACCACTACTTGGCGGTCTATGGAGCGGAGAACTACGAGGTTTTCAAAGGTACGGAGTGTCTTCCGTGGGAGCCCACTCAACCAGGGGACTACAAGACTCAACACGAGGTCTGCTGCAAGGGACGAAAGGCGCCGTTGCGGATACTGAAGCCAAGTGAGTTCGGGCTTATTTACGAGGGCAATGACCTGACCTTGCGAAGCGAGCCGCCGGTTGAGTACGGCAGCGCGCGCTTCGTCAACCATTGGTACTGGACTCTCCCGACAAAGCGGCCGAATGAGTCGGCCACTTCGCTTACCGTTGCTATGCCCAAGGAGTTTGTCGACGAGGACACCTTGCTTCGCGATCTGTCAACACTTTCCCCGGGGACACTGGTGGTCTTAAACATTCACCCCATATACTACGGCTGTCGCTTCTCCATCGCTAAGGGCCCGCCAAAGATTCGGAACCGGCTCGCGCTTGAGGTCAATGAAGAGTTGGGATGGCAGACCTATGCACCTGGCCAAGTTCAGTGCTATTTCAAGAAAGACCCCGCCCACGAGAGCCGCCAGAATATCAGTTGGGCAAATGAAGTGGGTATGCTTGATAAGCCCTGGAGTCGATGTCAAGACAAGGCCGATCTGAGAATCCTCATCTTGGGCAGCGACACGCTCGATGCACGACACGTGATGGTCAACGCCCAGTGCCAAGCCCTGCTAGAGTGGTTCTTTCAGGAAACGCTGAAGCGGAACGTCTTCGTGTTCAAGCTGGCCTTTGCGCAGATGGGCGTTGATCGCCTATGGCCCTGGTACGAGAAGGTCAAGGCAAGCTGGAAAGCGGATATCGTCATTCTGGGCATCGACGGGGATGCCCTAGGAAAGAACCTCCCGGAGATCTGGTCGCAACGGACCGGGTTCAGCGCCAAATATCCCCCGGGAGATTATCTAAGCTGGGACCCGGTTGAAGAGAAGTTCCAGATCTACCCTCGCAGTCGAGGATGGAGAATTCGTCAGTCCGCCCCGAGGAGTACTTGGAGATGGCCCCGTGGTGGCCAAGATATCGTGCAGACGCTGCTTGAAGGAACGGGATTCTGGGTGGACGGCTGCGATTGTTTGGAGTACCTGGATCGACTGTATGGCTTTGTGATAGATGGGATCCGTCAAGACCGAGCCACACCGATACTGCTGCTGGAGGGATTGGGGACTTATCCATGTGGCGACAAGCAGCGCGTAGCGATCGAACCGGCTTCGGAAAAAGGGAAGCAGATCCGAGCACGGCTGGCCGAATTTGCTGGAAGACACGGTGTGGATCTGATCGACCCCTACTGCACATTCGAAGCGGACCCTTGGCACCGCCGGCCTACTCAGGGCGACGGAAGCTGGACCTACGCTGGGCACCGCATGGCGGCCGAATCGATCTTTGAGCATCTCCAGGGCTTACCTGCTTGTAGACGATTAGGGGGCTAATCAAAGTGCATTGGTTGAAATACCGACAGCCTGGCAGCACGTACAAGTATAGCCATCGTTGTAAGCCACCCTGGAGACGTTATCAGCAGATATGGAGGGATTGATCAGGGAAGTGTGCGAATGCGCCGATTATCAAGGCTAGAGAGGGCGTGTCACCCTGGAGGAATGACGCCAGGCGTGGCAATCTCTTCACGGTGGCCTCTCAGGCCCTGTGCCGGTGTGTTCGTCTGGCGGGCACACAGCGGGCCTCCGTCAGGTACGTCCGAAAAAGATCCATCTTCCGCCCGCGTCCATAAGACGGCTGGAGCGGCGCGCTGAGAACAGGAGAGCAGGTGTGCAGATTTCTGAGAAGCTCATAGAATCGAGAAAGAGGAAACTCAGGGAAGTGCTCTTGCTGCGTCCCTTCGCTGAAGAAGGCTGGCCCGAAAAGCACGAAAAAGAGCGCATGCGCGCGCAGATGCAGGAAGCCGGGATGCGAGAATTCCCGTTTCCTTTTGACTCCGCCATGGCCATCGCCAGCGACGTTGAGTTGTCCTGTCGCAACCATTACGCAGCCTATACGGACCAGCTCGTCAAGCGCCACGGACTAGATTTCGGCGACTCGGCTTGGCTGCACTGGAACAGGTCAAAGTTCCCCGGGCTTGGCTTCCTGTCGCCGGAGTTCACCGTTGGAGATAATGAGCCGGCAAAAACATACAAAACCAGCCTTGACCTCTATGAAATGCTCGAGGAGCACCACAAGGGGAATATCGACCACTTTCACTCCTTCCTGATGCGGGGTCCCAGGGTCGTGGTACTGACGCAGGTTAAGGAGCGCGACGGGTGGGTGACTGCGCGACTTCCGAAAGCCCCTCCAAACCGAAATGTAGTGTTTCACCCATTTGGCTTTCGTGTTTTCGGTATCTCCGTGTTCACCGGAAAGGACGCCGAGGTTTCGGTGGACCAGGTGTTCCTCATGAGGCGCGACGGTTGTGTCAACGTTGTGCGAAATCTTGCGAAACCCGACGACAACGCATTTCGTTTCCTGAGAAAAAGCCCTGTCGGCGAACGCGTTTACTTTTTCGCCATTGATTATGGGGTCACCAGCGACTTCAAGGCCCCTAAGGTGGAAGACATCAACGAGATCCGTATCCAGGTTTCTGGCAAGACCGCCAAAGGTGCGGTGAAGAGGGTGTACTTGCACAACGTGCATACCCGCATTCTCTTGGATCGTCTTGCTTTCCTCTACGACAAATGCCACTTCTCCACGAACTTGGTTACGGCGCATTCTGAATGGCACTTTTATACTGATCATTTTCGGGAGGTGGTGAACGAAAAAAACCGCAAACGGATCGCGGAGTCCCCCGACACCCTGGAGTCGTATTCCGGGAGTTTCGATGAGGGCGACCTTCGGTTCTCCACGCTTGCAGACGAGGAACAGTCATTCTGCCGGGTGTTCCCGGAGATTACGGAACGCTTTGGGATTCGCTTTATGACCGTACGCGGCCTGGTGCGCCGGCCGCGGCAAGAAAGGTTTGATCTACGTAACCTTGTGTTTCCCGTCCATGCACGCGCGGACTCTCCAGTGTATCTTCTCTACCGGTGCATGCCCGCTATCCCCAAGCACCGCAAGCCTGTCCCCCCGGTCGTGGAGGAAAGGAGCCGGGCTTCGTCTTTTCCTATGCGGTTGGAACAGGTCCTTTCGGAGTCTGCGGCCCAACCGGGGCGAGTATTCATGTTCTACACGCATCTTGGCAATTTGACGCCGCAAACTGAACCCAGCACGCCCTTTTTTGAGGACGCCCCCCTGGTGCTGCTGAAACAGCGGGCTCTTGGCCTCTCAAATGGTCAGCCGAGGAGACCTCGCCTCTGGTTTACCCGTGCTTCCGTTCTTTGTGATTACGCCCTAATGATGCAGACCATTCCGCAAGCCATCGCAAGGTCCGGTGCGCATACGGTCCTGATCAACTCCTGGGATGATCCGATACTTGGCATGCGGCTGCCCCAATCCGCACGCCAACTCTACGGCGTCACATTCTATGTGCAAGACAGCGCCCAGGCCGAAGTATGTCTTGACGGAAAGCCAATAACCGACCTGGTGCGCAATCCGCCGGACGAAACGGGAAAAGAATCAGTGACCATAGCCACCTGCGGTATTCCACAAGTCGTATTCGACGAAGCCAACCCGAAACTTGTCCGCCATCACGGCCAGCAGGGCGGAGAATGGCACCAGGAAGGGGACACTTGGGAATGGCGCATCGATGAGCCGGAGGAGGCATTTTCAGGATCGTCGTACGCCGTGCTGCGTACACGCCCAATGGTTTACGCCGTGCTCCGCACGCTTACGGGAAGGCTTCTCGGTAAGCCGACCCCAACGGTGAGGATTACCATGTCCTGCACCGATGTTGTCACCGAAGGCTGCCAACAGCTCTTCTACGCGCTGAAGCGTTCTTCGGAAGACGCGTTGTTCGGGCTGCTGCTGGAAACGAAGACCGGCGGCCGTTTCTATTTCGGCGATGAAGAACTCCGCAACACGCTGGATGGGCTGACCGCTTGGTACGTTTTTGACAGGCGGTTCCGCACGGTGGGCCGGTGGTGGCGGTACGTGGTGCCGTTTTATGACCTGAGTTGGCGCAAGGTGGACCCGGCCAACTGCCCGCTCCCCTCGCATCCCCCCAAGGAGATAACACTTCTGTTCCGCGGGCCGGGGAGGGACTGGGTGGCGTTGGATTGTCTGGAGTTCGGGAGGCCCAAAACGACGACTCCTGTTGAGGGAGGGGATACTGTCGTGATCGGAGGAAAGACAAACACGCCCCAAAAGGGCCAGAAGGTATTCCTGAGCCGCCTTTACGGAGGTGATGATGGGGCCCTTATGTCGACCACCACTGATGCCCTGGGCGGATTCATATTCGAGCCCGTTCAGCCCGGTGCGTACGTCATATGGGCGGCGGGAGACGGGCCGCATCGAAGCCGGCGAACGGGCCTGATTATCGAAGCGAGGTCTGACAGGTTCGACATACGCCTTTAAGGGAGTGTTGTGTTCGCGAAATCCTACACAAAGTTTAAATCAGGGTGTCCTGGGTGGCTTGCCCAGCCGGCCGTTGCGCGCTCAGCAGGACTGGCGGACCAGCCGCCAGCGGCACGCAGCGGCTCTGCTTTTCTCGGCAAACCTAGCTCAAGTAGACGGGAGGATGAACATGAGCGTAGTGCACGGAAGCATCGACAAGGTGCCAAGCCTCAGGGAGCTGGACCTGCTCGAGATGTTCTCGGAGGGGATCGACGAACTGGATGATTCGAGATCTCTGGGATTCATCGAGTTCGGTTTCAAACAGGAGAAGGAGTATTATCGCAAGATCGTGACGGACTTCGGCTTCGTGGGCTATGGGAGAGTGATCGACATGGCTTGCGGGTATGGTAGGCATTCGGTATTCCTGGCGGAGGTAAACGACTTCGTCTACGGAATCGATTTCCACCCAGCTCATGTGCACGTTGCCCGCAAGCTCTCCGAGTGTTTGGGGTTCGACAACACGGAATTCGCCGTCGGATCGGCCTACGACATCCCGGCGGACGATGACTCTTTCGACGCGGCGTGGTGCTTCAACGCATTGCACCTGATGGACAGGGGGAAGACCCTTCGGGAAATGGCCAGGGTACTCAAGCCCGGCGGCCGGGTCCTGATCGGCGCCTACAACAGCGTCGGTAGGTGGCTGCAGAAGATGTGCGAGGGATACAAGGACGACGGCTGGAACAGCTACAAGGCCTCATACTCAGCAACAGCATTGGAGAAGGGGCCACTTTTCAACGGTGCTCCCCACCTCTGCACCGTGGCCGATATCGGCCGCATTCTGGCACCATACGGTTTCGTGATCGACCCGAGCGTTCCCATTGTGGACCAAATCCCCCGAGAAACGATTACTGACGAAGAGAGCGAATTGCTGAGCGATACGACGGGACTGGTCGCGCGCTTCCGGGAAGACGAGCAATTCCGACACCATATTCTCGACAACTACAACCGGCTAATGCGGGGGGTGGACTATAATCCGAGTTTTGTAGCCCGGCTTGACGGCACTTGCTGCAGCCAACAAGCATCGGGCCAGGAGTCGGAAGCCTTTAACAGGCGCAACTCTCTGTTGGGCCGGACGCTCGCACTTCTTGGGATCGGCGCGGCCCCCGGCTGATGAACATCTTGAGCAACGCGCCGCTGGGGCCGGATGACTATGATAACTTCGTGTTTCAGTATGATAAGGGCGGTTATAGGCAGCGGATAGTAACCGTTCACGGGAAAAGCGCATGTCCGCGGTTGTTACGGTGGGGCGATCTGGATTAGGGGCAGGCCGGTTCCAGAAGAGATGGGAGCGGCTCGCCGCGCAAGTGGGCAAGGAGACTTTGATGAAGGAAAGCGAGAACGTCGCGGCCGCTGCGGGCACAGGTTGCCAGTGCCGTCCAGATGCGTTCGCACCAGCGACGGCCCGGCTCGCCGCGCGTTCCTTGCGTGATCCGACGATCAATCACCACAAACCGAATCGCC
>CAZUAM010000019.1:0-2118 GCA_964618095.1 uncultured Planctomycetaceae bacterium
GCCCGTCCGCCTGGCTACCGAAACTTGCCAGTTCATCGAACAACACAAGGATCGACCGTTCCTGGCTTACCTGGCTTTCTATTCGGTCCATACTCCACTGATCTCTCGGGATGACTTGAGGCGGAAGTACCAGGCCAAGGCGGAGAAGCTGGGCTTGCTCGATAAACAACAGCTCTCCGAAGAGGAACAGAACTTCTTGACCGACCGCCCTCGCAAGGTCCGCATCGTGCAGAGCCACGCGGTCTACGGCGGCATGGTCGAGGCGATGGACCGGGCGGTTGGCAAAGTGCTCGATAAGCTCGACCGCTTGGGGCTGGCCCAGAACACGGCGGTGCTCTTCACCTCGGATAATGGCGGGTTATCCACCAGCGAAGGATCGCCTACCTCCAACCTCCCACTGCGCGGCGGCAAAGGCTGGTTGTACGAGGGCGGGATCCGCGAGCCGTACCTGATCCGATGGCCGGGCGTCACCTCGCCCGGGAGCACCTGCGACCTGCCGGTCATCAGCACCGACTTCTATCCCACCATGCTGGCCATGGCCGGCCTGCCGCCGAAACCCGAGCAGCACCGGGACGGCCGTTCACTGGTGGCGTTGCTCAAGGGCGACGGCGGATTCACCCGCGAGGCCCTCTATTGGCACTATCCCCACTACGGCAACCAGGGCGGCTTTCCCGGCGGCGCAATCCGCACGGGAGACTGGAAGCTGCTCGAGCGATTTGAGGACGGCCGCGTCCACCTCTACCACCTTGCCGAGGACGTCGGTGAGCAGAACGACCTGGCCGAGAAACGTCCCCGGCGCGTCGCCGCGATGCGTAACAAGCTGCACGCCTGGTACAAGGAAGTCGACGCCAAGTTCCTGCGGCAGAAGAACAACGCACACGAGGCCCCCAGGCCCTGGCGGCCACCGGAAACAACCTTCGGGAGACTACCTGATGATGCGTCAACTCCAACCGGAGAAGATCCGGAGCGAAGCGCGGCGCGTCCGGCGCGGCGCAATTCTCCTGCTGCTGGGCGTTAGCCTTTGCACGGCGCCACCGGCGGCCGGACAACGGCCAACCGCCTCAGACCGCATCCGTCCTTACGAGCGAAACGCTCGCTACTGGCAGTACAAGAACCGGCCGGTGCTGTTGCTGGGTGGCTCGAAAGACGACAATCTGTTCCAGATTCCAAAACTCAAGGAGCATTTGGACGAATTGGCGGAAGTCGGGGGGAACTACGTCCGCAACACGATGAGCGACCGGCAGGATCACGGCTTCGAGGCCTATCCGTACAGGAAGCTCGAAACCGGGAAGTACGATCTCGATCAATGGAACGATGAGTACTGGACGCGCTTCGAGAGCTTTCTGCGGTGGACCGAGGAGCGGAACATTATCGTGCAAATTGAAGTCTGGGACCGCTTCGACCATTCGCAGGAGCACTGGGAAGCGGACTCGTACCGCCCCGCCAACAACGTCAACTACACGACCGACTCTTCCGGTCTGAAGAACCATTACCCGGCACCCGCCTGGCGCGATCGACAGCCGTTCTTCCACACCATTCCCGCAATGCCTCTGTACGACAAGCGGCTCGACGTCGTCCGCAAGTACCAGGAACGGTTCGTATTGAAGATGCTGTCCTACTCGCTTCCGCACGGCCACGTTCTGTACTGCATGAACAACGAGACCTCCACGCCGCCACGGTGGGGGCGACACTGGATCGCGCTGATCGAACGCCAGGCGGCAAGACTGGGGGTGCCGGTCTTCTGCACCGACATGTTCAACGACGGCTACGAACCGGAACGCTCGCAATTGTTCGCCCAGGCCTGGGACGATCAAGACGTTTACCGATTCCTGGATATCTCGCAGATCAACAGCCGCCTGTTCAATGAAGATCAATGGGACAGGCTGCGATGGGTCATGCGGCGGACGGCAAAGCACCCTCGCCCGATCAACTCCGTGAAGGTCTATGGCAGCGGTGAGACGCGGTGGGGTTCGGGCACACCGCAGGACGGCGTTGAGCGCTTCTGGCGCGACTTGTTTGCCGGCTGTGCGGCGGTCCGCCACCACCGTGACGGCGGAGGCATCGGTCTGCAACCGATCTCGAAAGCCTGCATCCGGGCTGCCCGCCAAACGGAGTCTC
>CAZUAM010000019.1:2128-15764 GCA_964618095.1 uncultured Planctomycetaceae bacterium
GTTGGACAAGCTGAAGAAAACGCAGCGAACGACTCTGGTCAAGTTCTGGGAGGTCCAGTCGCATCAAGAGTTGCTCAGCAACCGCCAGTCCGATCAAGCCTACCTGGTCGCCAAGCCGGGGGCAGAATACCTGCTCTACTTCACGCAGGGTGGCTCCGTCGGCCTGAACCTGAAGGGACACCGTGCGGAGTTTCGCTTGAAGTGGGTCGATATCTCCACCGGCCAGTTGGCCCGGGATACGCGACTGTCGGGTGATCAGATCGTCACGATCAAAGCACCCGGCAACGGCCCCTGCGTCGCCGTGATCGTACGCTGATGGGACAATAGACGTGGAGTCGTGTCCGGGGAGGGCTTCGATAACAGTCACGTAGAGGTACCGGTTGACTGGGTCTTGCTCGCTTTCTTGGGCCGGTTCCAATGACCAAAGGCGGGTTGGCCGGGTACGTACCGGGGTAAAGGACCGGCCGGAGTCCTGACCACGTGCTAGACTGTTTATGGTGAGGGATGCGCCCTGCTGAAGGTGCGCGCGGGCCACGCCCACAAATGAGGCGCGGCTGACAGAGACCTTCAGCACGTGCAGCGGAGGATAGCCTAAGCTCCTCGGCGTCCGGGAACAGCCTGATTTCCGTTGGGTCAAATGTGCGAGCATCATCGTAACGCGGCTCCCGTCGTTCTGATCGTATCCGAGCATGAGAAGTTCGCAGCAACGGCTTCTCAACAGCTCAGGGCGCACGATTACGACGTTCGGACTCTATCGCCGGAGGAAGCACTTGAAGCACTTCGCTTCGAAGGGGGTTCCCCGCTCGTGGCCCTGGTCGATTGTGACGCCGGCACGGCGGCGGGTTCACCGCTTCGCCACACCATCCACGCCGTCTCACCTGACTGTCAGATCATCCTGGTTTGCACACTGGATCAGGCTTCGACAGGGGCCCGCCTCACGCGATCGGGTGACGTTCGGGACTACCTCTTGACCGATTCCGTGCGAGACCCGGATCGCGTTCTGCTTCTGGTCGAGCGAGCCGGGGCAAAGCGACTAACGGGCCGGAGCGAGACAGGGGCGCAATACCGGAAAGTCCTTCAAGCCCTGGCAGAGATGCGGGACGTGTTGAGGGACGGCAGCAAGAACCTCACTGCCAAGCCGTTGGACGGGCTCGAATTCGAGACGAGTGCAAACCGGCCGAACCACGATTTGCGCCAAGAAGCCGCAGGAGGTTACGAGGATTCTCTGGTCGAATTTATCTCCGCAGGATTGAGGCGTCTGGAAAGCCAGATTCTTCTGTTGGCGGACGAGAAACCACGTGTTGCCGCAGGCTCGCCCAGCAGTCGCGTCCTGGTGGTGGAAGACGACACGATCAGCGGAGAGATGGTCAAACACATCTTGGAGCGGAACGGGTTCGACGTGGTCGTTGCCAGAACGGGCATGGCCGCCAAAGAGGCCCTCAGTAAACTCCCTCCCGATCTGGTGCTAATGGACATCCATCTTGACGACGCCAACGGGCTGGAGCTCATCAAGCGGCTGCGCGCAGGGAGCACGTGCCCCAACGTGCCGGTCATCGTAACCACCTCCGATCGAATGCGGGATACGGTGCTGGATGCCGCCGGCGTGAACGTGCAGGGCTACCTGCTGAAGCCCTACCGGCCGGACCTGCTGGTGCAAAAGGTCAAAGCGGTCCTGGCCACGTCGAAGGCGGAGCCGTCTGACAGTGTAGGGTCAAGCCACCCCTGCCCAACGTGAACGCTTCGCGGTGAACCAGGCCCGAGTGGGGCGGGCAACTCCCAAGAATCCTCTGTAGTCACGTTCCGCTCCGCCAGCCGGACGCGTGTCGGCCAGCCCGGATTACTCATAGGACCATCGTCGGGTAGGTATTCGCGTGCCACGGCTGTGTCAGCCGTGCTCCAGATTTGCCGGTTTACCCAGGGCAGCACGGCCGTGGCACGCCTATGAATAATCCGAGCTAAATCGTGTGCGAGACTCTGCCCGGAGAAACCCTGCTACCACGGCGAATACGGTGACGAGTTTGAATGAGGAGCCAACTGAGAGCTTGGGCAAGTTGAATAGTGGATTGCCAGGTTCTGTGCGGCCACTGCCTTCAACGGACGCTCTTCTGCCATGCCAACGCGAATTTGATCCGCGACGACCAGCCCCGTGAACTGATGCCCGAACGTTGCAGGTCCGAGTTTCACCGCTCGAACATACTGGCCGCAACCCGTCTCAACGGTGTAGGCGAGTGCGCCGCAACTGACCCCTCGTATTGGCGAGTCAAGTTGCCGATCCGGCCGAGGCTGTCGACCTCGTGTGAGGCGACATCGGTTTCCGAACTCGCGTGACTGACTCCAGTGGCTTCGACGGAGAGCCGCCCGACGCGGGAGCGGGGCCACGCCGGCCGACCCGGTGGCTTGTCAGTCTTTGACCGCTTTTGCAGCGCAAGCTAGAGTTGATAGGCTGCTTGCCCTGATCAGGCCGGCGTCATTTGGTACGTCGTGAACGGTTGTTCTTTTAGAGTTCCCCCTTCGAGCAGTGACGCCCGGCCGTTCGACCCCAGCTCGAGGATGGCGAGTTTCACCATGGAGCATCACCACGTGGATCGAGAACCGGCGGCCCTGGAGTTTGAACAGCTACTGGCGCGCTGCATGGGGAACCTTGAGTTTGCAGAAAGGGTGCTGGGTAAGTTTCAGGAGCGGTTGGAGGAAGACCTGGTACAGATAGAGCGGGGCCTGGATTCGGGAGATGCGAAGGAGATTGCCCGGGTTGCGCACTTGCTCAAGGGAGCCTCGGGGAACGTGGCCGCAACCGCGTTGCAGGCGGAGGCAGCTAACATCGAAGCACTTGCCCGAGAAAGGAGACTAGAGCAAGTTCCGCTTCATCTCGATCGTCTGCGGAGCCAGCGGTCGCGTTTCGTCGACTCGGTGAGTGCCCTCGGTCCGTCGTGGGCGGAGCTCTCTTGAGTTGAGCGACCGGCCGGCTGCTAGAACTGGAAATCCGGAGAGCAAACGTGCGTGTCCTAGTGGCGGAGGACGATTGCTGCACTGCCGAGGTCCTCGAGCGCTTCCTTGAAGAGCTCGGGTACGAAGTGGCGATTGCCCACAACGGCCGGGACGCATTCGAGCTGGTCCGGACGGGCGCGTACCGGATCGTCGTCTCCGACTGGGAAATGCCGGAGATGAGCGGTCTGGAGTTGTGTCGGCGGATCCGAAGCCGCAGCTTTGGCGGGTACATTTACTTCATTCTGCTCACCTCGCACGGCGGAATCGGCAATCTCATCCAAGGATTGAATGCCGGGGCAGACGACTTCATTGCCAAGCCTTTCCAGCCCGACGAACTTCGCGTCCGGATCCGCGTCGGGGAACGGATCTTGTCGCTGGAAGCCCGCGACCTGGTGATCTTCTCGCTGGCAAAGCTTTCCGAGTCTCGGGATCCGGATACCGGGGCTCACCTGGAGCGAATCCGGGAGTACTGTCGCATTCTGGCAGAGTATCTGGCGGGTCGCCCCGATCTCCAGGGACAGGTGGACGGCGACTACGTTGAGACGATCTACCTCACCAGTCCCTTGCACGATATCGGCAAGGTCGGGATCCCAGACCGCGTACTGCTGAAGCCGGGCCGTCTGCGGGAGGATGAATTCGAGATCATGAAGAAGCACACCACCATCGGGAGCGAGACCCTAAGCGCGGCGGTAAAAGCGCACCCCAATGCCCGGTTCCTGCGGATGGCCCGAGACATCGCGTGGACCCACCATGAACGGTTCGACGGCAGCGGGTATCCGCGAGGTCTTGCGGGCCAGGCGATCCCTCTTTGCGGGCGGATCGTGGCCGTGGCCGATGTGTACGACGCGCTGACCACCAAGCGGATCTACAAGCCGGCCTTCACCCAGGAGAAGGCGCGATCGATTGTCCTCGAGGGCCGGGGGAGCCACTTCGACCCGATGATTGTCAACGCGTTTCTCGCCCATGAAGCAGACTTCACCCAGGTCAGGCGGCAATTCGATTCCGACCGGCGCCCGCCTGTCCACACGCGGTCGCTTGTCAACGAGCTGCCAGAAGCGGCCGTCGAAGGCGCCGTTTCTTAGTTCCGGGTTGCACGTTCGCGCTTGGCTGCCGACCTTCTCCCCGAATCAGTCTTGCCGGCTTTCTGCTCTTGCTTATTCGGATGTTTGTCGACCCGACGGTCGCTTCAGCGTCTTGCGCATCTTGCGTCAGCGGAAAAGTTTCGCGCGTAGCAGGACTCAGGCTCCAGTGAGGCCAGAATCCGCTCACACCCTCGTCGGCGGGGGACCGATAACAACACTACTGCGGAGACAATCTGCCGTCATCTGCTATCAAGGAACCCCTTTGTGAAGTGGCAACGGATTCCCCTCGGCGTGCTCTTCGCCCTTCTTGCTGTGTCCGGGACGGCGAGGGCCGACGGGGTGATCCGGGACGGCCTTGGCGCGCGCTCCTGCGGTCGAGGCGGTACGAATCTCGCCTTTGCCGACAACGGCGTGATCTTGCTGGATAACCCCGCCGGCATGGCAAACGTTGACGGGCGCGGGCTGTTCGAGCTCGGCTTCGACGTGCTGTTTACAGACTTAAGCTATAACGACCCGGACCAGGCCGCCCACGTAATCGCCGAGAGCCATCCGCTACCGATGGTCGAGGGGGCCTTCATAAGAAGAAGTGGCGACGGGGCTTGGGCCTACGGCCTCGGGATCTATGCGCCGGCCGGCTTCTCCTCCGAATACGACCTTCAGGGTCCTTTTCCCTTCGTGGGGACTCGCCAGTACAGGGCGTTCGGAGCCCTGGGAAGGATTCTGCCCGCGGTCGCCTTCCGACTGAGTGACCGGCTTTCGGTGGGAGCAACGCTGGGCGTCGCCGTCAGCTACGTCGAGTTGGAGGGCCCTCATTTCCTGCAAGCGCCTGGGCCGTTCCAGGGAGTGCCGACGTTGCTCGATCTCCGAAGCACGGGCGCGGCCCCGAGCTGGTCCGTCGGTGCGCAGTATGAGTTGACACCGGCTACCACGCTGGGTCTCACGTACCGGGGCGAGACTCACCTCGGGATGGGCGGCAGGGCCCAGATTGAAGCTCCCCTGGTTGGTCGGAGTGGTTTCGACGTCCACCTCGATCTGACGTGGCCGCGATGGCTCGGGCTGGGCGTTCGGCACGAGCTTTGCCCGCATCGCATCCTCGCGGCCGATGTGATCTGGTACGATTGGTCGAGCGCATTCGATCAGTTGAGCTTGGGACTTACCGACCCGACGAATCCCATAATGGCTGCTGTGCTGGGGCCCTCGCTCCAGGAGCAGCTTCCGCTGGAATGGCGCGACAGCGTGTCGGTGCGCGTTGGCTACGAGCGGCACTTGCGTGCGGGCCGCGTGGTGCGGTTCGGCTACGTGTATCACCGCAACCCGATCCCCGAAGGAACGCTGACCCCCTATATCCAGACGACGCTCGAGCACACGTTTTCGATCGGTTACGGCTGGATCGCTCGTCGCTGGGAAATCGATCTCGCCTACCAGTATACGTTCTCGCCGGAAATCAAAGTCGGGAAGAGCAGCCTACTGGGTGACGATTTCAGCTTGAGTCAGCACCGCAGCCAAGTCCACGTTGCCCTGATCAGCCTAGTTCGACCGTTTTAGTCAACCGGGCCGAACTCGGCTGCACCGTGGCAACCGATGGCGCTCCCTGAGCCGGACGAAACACGCCGCTGGCCGCAATTCCCACGAGTCCGCACCTATTCGCGGACCGTTTCGCCGCGGCCCGCGACGCGCGGTCGCGGCTCCGGACGGGCGACTTCCCACGTCCTCTCCGTAGAAACGTCCAGGCGGAGCCGGCTGGGACGCTTGACCCGCCCGACGAAGTTCATGATCACACCGGTTTCATCGCGGGTCATTTCCAGGCCGCCGTCAACGAACCCACCCCGCCGGAAAAGCTCGCGGCAGTCCTCCTCGGTGCGCTGGTAGAAGTGCCAGTCCACGTGCCACTGGTATTCCGTCTTGTCGTAGCGCTTGGCGTCCTTGAACGCGACGTACAACACGCCGTTCCGGTTCAGCGAGTCGCGCAGACCGCGGAGCATCCGAACCAGGTGTTTGTCGGGAATGTAGTCACACAATCCGATGCTGTAAATGATGTCACAGCCGCCGAACTTGCGGATGTTGTTTCGGGCCGAACTCATTCTCAGCGCGTTATAGCAGGCACAGTCCATGTCCGGCAGATCGACACCCACGGTCATGACGTGGGCCCGAACAAACTCCAGCGCCTGTCGATCCGCATCGATGCACGTGACGTGGACCCGGCAGTTGGAAGGGTGTAGCAGTCCGTCGACGTATTCCCGGCAGGGGCCGCAGGCGACGTTCAGGATGGCCACGTCGCCGCGCCGGCGTGCCACCTCCCGGACCAGAAACATCTTGGCGGCCTTCAGCCGCGCCCGCACGGCCCGGGCGAGCGTCGTGCGGAGGAAGTACAGGTCCAGGTATCCGCCGAATCCACGGGTCTTGGGCTTGCGGTCGTAAATCCCCGTCAGCAGTTCGTAGTCGCCGGGATATCCGCGGGGTTTTTCCTTCGCCCGGTGCATGAACCAGCTACGATCGAACCACTCGGCGATCTCTTGGCGAAACCGCTGCTGAACGTGCTCCAGAAGCGTCGGGTTATCGGCGATGAGAGCTTCCGCCCGTTGACAAGCCCGTCTGGACCGGCGAATGGCGTCGTCGAGCTCTCGAAGGCAGTCGTCCTCGCGCGCCGTTGCCGAGGGATCGACCCGCGCGGCCAGGTTCGACAACCTCTGCGCGAATGCCGGTACGTCCTCGGCGAAGAAGGTCTTTACTTCTGCGGGCATGTCAACGTCTCCATGGGATTAGAGGGGCTGGGCGGCTCGGAACGCTCGCCCCGCGCGTGACGCACAGCGATACCGGTTGGACAGGCGGACGTCTGGAGGCGTGCGTTTGGCCCTCTGCTACCCGATGCCTGGCTGCGGGGACGGAAGATACGCTGCCTGATGAATGGCGCCTTGTCGGCAGACCTTTCCCCGCAGACGTCGCTGTGCGCGGTATGCTTCGCTTCTTTCACGGTTCGTTCCACGACGTCGCTTGTGGTTTTGAACGAGGGTCCGGTGAAATTGGGATTGCCGGGAATAGTCCGACACCGGCTTCACTACACCCTGTGATGACGGTTAGGGAGGAAAAAGTCAACGGTCCGTCTTGGCAATCTCCCCTGCGAAGATCAGCGGCATTTGAGGAACGTGCGCGTTTTGCGGCCGTCTAATCACTACAGCCCGCAGGCCTTTGACAAAGGCGGTAACCCTATCCGGCGAAAGAAGCGTTGAGGAATGTCCGCATCGTAGGGCTGGCGAAAGGTAGACTACTATAGGGGAGGCGCTTGCTTGGGGTCAGATACTTTTCCCGCTCACTATTGAGCCCTGCCTTGCCAATGGTCGGGGTGCCGGCGGCAGCTTGTCTGCCGCTGCCTGGGTGCAAGGGCGGACAAGCCGCCCATGGCACCCAATAGGTCATTGTCCTCGCAGGACACAATAAAACGCCCCGCAACTGTGTGAGCGTCTACGCGGATTCCGTGGTCGCTCTTTTCGACAGCCCTCCATTCGTGAGGGCGACTTGGGCACTTGAAAACGCCGATGAGCTACCCGTCGGATGAAGAACGTCGAGAAGATGCGCCGGGACCGGAGGCGGCGGGCCAAGGAGCCAGCGTGTTCGGAGGCCGGTTTCGCTTGCAGCGAGCAGTAGACGGGCCGTCCGAGTCGGGCACGGTTATGGGCACGGACTCGGTTACCGGCGAGGCAGTGGCCATCAGGGCCCTGTCCACCAAGGCGATGCCGGCCGGGGCGCTGATGCGCCTGGAGCATGAAGCGAGACTCCTGCGCCGGGTGCGCAACCGCTGGCTGGCGCCGGTTCTCGACTTTGGCTGGGAGGGAGATCTTCTCTACCTCGTATCCGGCCGCGCGCCCGGCGTTTCGTTAGCGCAGCGGCTTCAAGCCGGCCCCCTGGACGTCCGCGATGCGCTGACGGTCGGGCGCTGTCTTTTCTCCGCGCTGAGAGATCTTCACCGACACCGCGTTCTGCACCGCGACATCAACCCTCAGAAACTCATCGTCAATCCGGAGGGCCCGCTGACCGCAGCCACACTGGTCGGTTTCGGTCTGGCACGCAGCATTTGGGGGGATTGCGGGTATCAGGCAAAGCTGGTGCACGCGGCCATGTACGCCTCGCCCGAACAGGCCGGATCGATCGATCAAGACGTGGGCGAAGCGTCCGATTTATACTCGGCGGGGGTGGTGCTATTCGAGACAGTTGCCGGGCGGCCCCCGTTTCAGAGCGAGAGCGTCGGGACGATTCTCTTCGAGCACCTCACGGCCAAGATTCCGGAGCTGCGCAGCCTCGGGCACGAGATCCCCTCGGCACTCGACGAGCTGATCCAACGACTCCTGCGCAAGGATCCGCGCGACCGATACCAGTCGGCCGAGGCCGTGATGACCGATCTGGAGGCGATCGCCAACGCTCTGCGAAGCGGCAAGCGAGACCCATGCCTGGTGATCGGCGCCAGCGACCACCGCTGCTCGTTGACCGAGCCGGCCTTTGTGGCACGGGTCCGGGAACTCGAGCAGGTCGATACGCAAATCGAACGGGCACGCGGCGGTGAAGGAGGCCTGGTCTTGCTCGAGGGCGAGTCGGGTGCGGGAAAGACGCGGCTGCTGGTCGAAACCGCGCAGCGTGCTGCCCGCGACGGCTTCTGGGTGCTTCGCGGGCAGGGTTCGAGCGAGGTGGGGCAGCGGCCCCGGCAATTGCTCGACGGAGTCGTCGAGGAGTTCGTCTCCGCGGCGCGATCCTCACGCGAGCTGGCAGACGCCGTGCGGCGAAAGCTCGAGATTCATCGCGATGCCCTCAGCGCCGCGCTGCCCAAGTTGGCTCGGGCGCTCGATTGGGAAAGCCTCCCCCAATCGGCCCCCGAGGCGTTTGGCGAGGAGAGGTGCATCCGTGCTTTGGTGGATTTCCTCGACGCGACGGGAACGGAGTCGCGTCCGGCGCTGATCGTCCTGGACGACTGCCATTGGGCCGACGAGTTTACCTGCAAGCTGATCCAGCGCTGGCAAACCAGGCGGAGCGAAGCCTCTCGGAAAGACCGATACGTGCTCGTGCTGGCCGCGTTTCGCACCGAACACGTCTCCCAGGATCACCTTCTGCGGCAAGTCCGATCCTCAGCCCACCTTCGGCTCTCGCCGTTTCAGCCGGAGGACATTCGGCGGCTGGCCGAATCCATGGCGGGACCGCTGCCTCCCGAAGCTGTCGCCCTGGTCGGCCGGCTCGCAGAGGGAAGCCCCTTCATGGCCTCGGCGGTTTTGCGGGGGTTGGTCGAATCCGGGGCGCTGGTGACCACCCCGGGCGGGTGGCGGATCGAGCCGCTGGCGATGGCCGATCTCCAGTCCTCCAGCCGTGCCGCCAGCTTCCTCACCCGGCGCATCGAACTGCTGCCGAAACAGGCGGTCGAGCTGCTCTCAGTGGGAGCGATTTTCGGCAAGGCGTTCGACTTGCACGCCGCGGCGCGGCTCGCTGAGCAACAGCCCGCCGAGGCGCTGGCTGCCTTGGACGAGGCGCGGCAGCGGCGGCTGGTCTGGGCACGGCCGGACGGAACCAGCTACGCGTTCGTTCACGACAAAATCCGGTCCGCCTTTCTGAACTGCCTCAGCGGTTCACGGCGCCGGGAGCTTCATCTGAGGGCTGCACAGCACCTCCAGAAGCACGCGCCGCAGCGCGTCTCCGACGTCGCCTACCACTTTGACGCCGCCGGTGAAAACCGCTCGGCGTTGCCCTACGCGCTTCAGGCGGCCGAGCAGGCTCGGGCGCAGCACTCGCTGGAAGTGGCCGAACAGCAGTACCGGATTGCCGAGCGCGGCGCCCGATCGGCCGACACCGCCACCCGTTACGGGATTGCGGAAGGACTGGGGGACGTGCTGATGCTGCGCGGCCGCTACGATGCGGCGGCCCAGCTATTTGAGTCCGCCATGCCCCTGGCGGAAGGCAAGCTCGCCCGGGCACAGATCCAAGGCAAGCTGGGAGAATTGGCCTTCAAACGCGGCGACATGGAAGCCGCCATCCGCAACTTCGAGTCGGCTCTGCGGATCCTGGGCAGATACGTACCCCGACGCTTTCCGGTGTTTGTCCTCCTGTTGGTCTGGGAGGCGCTGGTCCAGCTTCTGCACACGCTGTTGCCTCCGCTGTTCGTCCACCGCCTCAAGAGGGAGCCCGCGCCGTCCGAGCGGCTGGTGCTCCGGCAGTTCAGCGGGATGGCTCACGGGTGCTGGTACACGCGGAGCGTCGTGGTGGGGATGTGGGCGCATCTGCGGGGGATGAACCTGGCGGAACGGTACTTGCCTACACTGGAACTCGCCAATGCCTACTCCGAACATGCCCCCGCAATGACCTTGGTACCCGCCTTTCGCCGGGCGATCACCTACGCCCAAAGGTCCTTCGCCATCCGCGAGTCATTGGGTGACCTTTGGGGACAGGGGCAGTCACTGCATTACCACGGCGTGGCTCTCTATGCGGCGTCTCGCTACCGCGAGTGTATCGAGAAGTGCTCCGAAGCAGTTCGCCTACTGGAACGGATGGGCGACTACTGGCAGGTGCATATCGCGCGCTATCAGATCGCCGCCTCCCTGTACCGCTTGGGCAGATTCCGCCAGGCCGTCGAAGAAGCCAAGCTCAACCACAAGTCCGGCCTGGAGCTTGGCGACGAGCAGGCGTCCGGGATCATCCTGGACGTTTGGGCGCGTGCCACGGGCGGAGCCGTACCCGAGGAAATCCTTCAGCAGGAGCTGAAGCGAAAGCGACACGACGCCCAGGGGACTTCCCAGGTGTTGATGGCTGAAGGGGTCCGGCTGACGGCCGCCGGCGAGTTCGCTCAAGCAGCCGAAACCTTCCAGAAGGCCACCACCGTTACCAACCGCAGCGGGGTGCGAAACACGTATATCCTCCCGAACTTCGCCTGGCGTGTTACGGCTCTGCGTTGCCTGGCGGAAAGCGAGACGGGCTGTGTCCCGGACCGCCGGCGAGCACTGGTTCGCCAAGCTGAACGCGCTGCCCGACAGGCGCTGCGGGCGATGCGGATTTCCAAGAACGATCTGCCGCACGTGGCCCGGGAATACGCCTTGATCCGCGCCATGCGCGGCCGCCTTCGCTCCGCCCGCCGCTTCTTCCAGCGAAGCCTCGCCGAAGCCGAACGCCAGGGCGCCCGGTATGAACGGGCACAGACCTTGCTGGCGCTGGGGCGGGTGGGGCGTGAGGTCGGCTGGTCTGACGCCGAGAAACATCTTGCCGAGGCCCTAGTGGCGCTGGATGAACTCGTCCTGGAACGAGACCGGCGGGATACGCGAGAAACCGGTGGTGAACCCGCTACGCTCTCGCTGACCGATCGGTTCGACACCGTGCTGGATTCGGGCCGCAAGATTGCCGCCGCCTTGTCCAAGGAGGTCATCTACCGCGAGGTCGCGGACGCCGCCCGAAAACTTCTGCGCGGCGAGCGGTCCCTGGTGCTCGACGTCCACCAGCAGCAGCCCGGACCCCGACTGACGCCCGTCGCCGGCGAAGTCCAGGGCGAGTTTCCCAGAGCCGTGATAGATCGGGCACTTCAAGCGGGCCGGGCGGTCACCTGCGACGAAGAGGAGTCCGATCAGATCGGCAACGCGGCCGGCTCTTCCAGCGAGGGGTCCTCGCTTTGCGTGCCCATTTGCGCCCGCGGGCGCACAGTTGCCTGCCTGTACGTATCCCATCGCCAAGTTCACGGTATGTTCGGCCCTGACGAGGAAAGGCTTGCCGACTTCATTGCGACCATCGCCGGCGCAGCCCTGGAGAATGCGGAAGGATTCGAGCAACTGACGCGGTTGAACGAGACCTTAGAGCTGCGGGTGGCGGAACGCACGGCGGCCGCCGAGGCCAGGGCTCGCGAACTTGCACAATCGAACTTGGAGCTGGAACGGGTAGCCGACGAACTGCGACACACCGAAGAGCAACTGCGCGTGGCCATCAACGAGGCCGAGTCCGCCAACCGGGCGAAGAGCCGCTTCCTGGCCACCATAAGCCACGAGATCCGTACGCCGATGAACGGCGTCCTCGGGATGACCGAGCTGGCCCTGAAAACGCCGCTGACGCCGCAACAGCGAGGTTACCTTAACACCGTGAGGCAGTCGGGAGACTCGCTGCTGTTGCTGCTGAACGACATCCTGGACTTCTCGAAAATCGAGGCCGGCAGGATGGAGCTGGAAACCATCGGCTTCCCACTTCGCCAGGTCGTCGGCGACTCCGTCCAGGTGCTCGCTGTCCCGGCCTTTCAGAAAGGGCTGGAGCTGATCTGCCGCGTGAGGCCGGACGTTCCAGAAGAGGTTTTGGGCGATCCGGGCCGCCTCCGCCAGGTCCTCGTCAACTTGATAGGCAACGCGATCAAGTTCACCGAGCAGGGCGAAGTCCTGGTGGACGTATCGCTCGAGCAGAGCCGCGCAGACGGGACCGAGCTCCACTTTGCCGTTCACGACACCGGCGTTGGAATCCCGCCCGAAAGACAGCAGTCCGTCTTCGAGGCCTTCCGTCAAACCGACAGCTCGACGACGCGGCGCTTTGGAGGCAGCGGCCTCGGTCTCTCGATCTCCTCGGAGCTGGTCAAGCTGATGAATGGACGGATTTGGGTCGAAAGCGAACCGGGTCGCGGCAGCACGTTTCACTGCGTGGTTCCCTTTCGGCTTCCCGAACAGGCACCCCAGCCGCGCGGGGCGCCGGCGGATATGCACGACTTCCGTGCCCTGGTGGTCAGCTCGAATTCCCGCAGCCGAACCGTGTACGTTGAAATGCTGACCAGCTATGGCATGGACGCCGTGGCCACAGGAAGCGAGCAAGACGCCCTTCCCGCAATTCGCCGGGCAGGCTCGACGGGAACGCCCTTCCGGCTCCTGGTCGTGGACGCCGGTACGTCAACGGAAAAACGTGGAACGCATATCCTGGAGAGCCAACGCGAACTCGGCGACAGATGCCCGATCATCCTCCTGATGCCGGCGGACCGGCTTAGCTTCGAGGTGCAGGACCGGGAATCGAGCACGCTGATCTGCCTCACCAAGCCAGTCAAGCACTCGGAGCTGTTAGAGGCCGTCAAGGCCGCCATCGGCGTGAGAGAAAACGCCCACCGGCCGCGTGCAGCGGTCGATCGCAATGCCGGTCGACCGCGATTGCAGGTCCTCCTGGCCGAGGACGGCCCGGTCAACCAGGAGGTTGCGGCGGGACTGCTCGAACTGCGCGGACATCAGGTCCAGGTAGTGCAGAACGGGCAAGAAGCACTCCAGGCATTGCAGCAAGGCGCATTCGACGTGGTCTTGATGGACGTCGAAATGCCCGTGATGGACGGTATCGAAGCGACCTCGGCGATACGTGAATCGGAGAAGGGAACGGATCGACGGACCCCGATCATCGCCCTGACGGCACATGCGATCCAAGGTTTCGAGGACCGATGCCGCGCGGCGGGGATGGACGCCTATATTTCCAAACCGCTTCAACCGGAAGCGCTGTACCAAACTCTGGAATCGGTAGTAGAGACCGCACGCCACTTGGAAACCGATGGCCAGCAGGAGATGACCACCCCGGGTCTTCCCTGCGCACCATGACCCCGTGGTACG
>CAZUAM010000019.1:15774-25449 GCA_964618095.1 uncultured Planctomycetaceae bacterium
GGCGTGGACCGCCTAATGAGCCCTGCCTTGCGAATGATCGGGGGTGCCTTTTTCTCGTTCCCAAGCTCCGGCTTGGGAACGCATTCTCTCGAAGCTCCGCTTCGAATGACGCTGGCGACGAGCCAAGCAGAGCTTGGCGGACGCTGCGTTACCAAGCTGGAGCTTGGTAACGAGTTGGGGCTTGGTAACGAGTTGTGCAAAGCATGACGGGAGAGGGCAGGTTGTCTGGACCCGGCCGGTCGCCGTTGCGGCCGGAAGGTGTTATGGTCTCTTGACCTTGAAATCAAACTCGGTCGATCCGGGGCCGACCTCGATCTCCGACGGGGTGACCTCCAGCGGGATCTCGTTTTCTTTATCCTCGTCGGTGCTGAAGACGCCGAACACCTCGACCTTGTGCGGCCCCACGGTCAGCCCGTCACCGAAGTTCAGCGTCGTCGCCTGGAATTCATCCGACCCGAAGGTGCCGTCGTCGACGTTCAGGACTGCCATACCGGGCCGGGGATAGGTCTTCGCGTCGACCGGATCCACCTGGGGCTTGAACACGATCTTGACCCGGACCGCGGAGATCAGCGTGCCGTCTTCGTAGGCCATCTTGCCGCTGACCGGGAGCGTCTCGAACGGCTCCGAGCGGCCGCATCCGAGCGCCCCGCAAAGCAGCAGCCCGGCCAACCCCACGCCGACTGACGGCCGTGCTCGCCTCCCATGATTGACCGAAAACATGAATCGTCCCCCGGAATCGACCATGGTTCTCACGCCCCGGTCGCCCAGCGGGTCCCCGGCCGCCGGTCCTGGATTGGCGGGTCGGGCCGTGCTCCGCCGGTGGCAGCCTTTGATCTTACCAGGGAACCGTGCGCCTTGCCGAGGGGTTGGCGGCCGATTTTGGCAACTTTCGTTCCCTCACCGGGATCATGGAAGTTGGCGAGGCGGGGGCAAAGGCCCTTGTCCCTGCCAGAGATCCCCCGTGGATGACACCATTTGGGGGAAGAATGGGGCGGGGTTCCCCGGACCTTCCCTAAGGACCCATTGTCTGCCACAATGGGCGTGTTTCGCCGACTTCAGACGCTGAGAGTCGCTCCCGGGACGCGGGAATTCTCAGATGGCCTTTCGGAGGACCCGATCATGCAGGCTTGTCGAAGGCGGGGTTTTACGCTCATCGAACTCCTGGTGGTGGTGGCGATCATCGGGATCCTGATTGCGATCTTGCTGCCGGCGGTGCAGGAGGCCCGCGAAGAGGCCCGCCGGCTGAAGTGCAAAAACAATCTGAAGCAGATCGGCCTGGCGTTGATCGGCTTCAACGAGCATCACGGCGTCTTCCCGCCCAGTTCCAAGTGGCGGCGCACGGCGAACATCGAGCAGAGAAACAATCCGGATCTGCACGAGACCTGGGTGATCATGATTTTGCCGTTTTTGCACGAGCAGGAGCTCTACGACCAGTTCGATCTGCGCCTGCCCACCACAAGCCCCAAAAACAAGCCGGCCCGATCCAGACAATTGGCCGTGATGCTCTGCCCTTCCGACCCCTACAATACCCAGCCCTTCAACGGCTCGCGGAGCTCGCAGACCAACCGCTTGGGCGACGGCTGGGCGCGGTGCAACTACGCGGCCAACGCGGCGCTGGGCTACATGACCCGCAACATGAGCAACCACAGCCGGAAGTGTGGCGGACTCGACCAGCGCGCAGCCTTCGACGGCCCCAGTTGGCGCGACAATCGAATCCGCGGCGTGATGGGAGCCAACACCTCCATCGGATTCAAGGACATGCACGACGGATCGAGCAACACCGTGCTGGTGGCCGAGATCCGCGCCGGCATCGCCGAGTTCGACTGCCGGGGCGTCTGGGCCATGGCCGGCGGATGTCCCAACAGCCTCTGGGCCCACGGCTACTGCGGCGACGACTGGGGACCGAACAACAACGTCTCCCTGAAGGCCGACGACGTGCTGGCCTGTAGCGACATCTTGAACAAGTACGGCGGAAAGGTGAAGGTCGCCCAGATGGGCATGTCCTGCTCCGACGGCAACTGGCCCAACTTCCAGCAGACCGCCCGAAGCTGCCACGAAGGCGGCGTCTACGTCTGCCTGGCCGACGGCAGCGTCCACTGGATCAGCAACTACATCGAAGTCAGTGTGAACAACCCCCGCTACGCCTCCGTTTGGGACCGCCTGATGCTCTCGGCCGACGGCAAGACCATCTCCGCCAATCAGTTCTGAGCCCGGGCCGGCCGGCTGAGCCGGCCCTGCTTGCCGCGAACCATAACAATCCTGACGAGCCCCGGGCGGACGCCCGGGGCTCGAAGTCAGTTCTCGAAAAGCGCCTCAGCAGCTATTCCCGCACGCTGGCCTTCTCCGCCGTGGGGAAGTCCTTGGGGACCTTTTGGGTGACCTTGCCGGTGGCCGCCCACTCCGCGCCCCGCTGGAAGGTGGCGATAAAGGCCACGCTCTTCAGGTGCTCGGCGGCGTGTCCCAGGGCGTTCTGGAACACGCGGCCCTTGCCGAAGCGGACCGTAAACAGCAGCGGCTCGTGCTCGCCGGCGCCGCCCTTTTCCTTCGGTGCGAAGGCCGTAGCCAGCACCGTCAGCCTCCTGGCCGGACCGCGGAGCCAGCCGTACAGTTCGTCGGGCACGTGCATGAACTTCTCGGGCAGGCCCTTGGTGATTGGATGATCCGGCTCGCGGACGACCAACTGGAACGGCTGCTGCGGGCCGTGGCCCCCGGTCTTCTTTTCGGTCGACTTGTCACGGACGATCTTCCCGTCGCGCCAGCGGATGTAAGGCCCGTGCTGTGGGCCGCGGCCACCCCAGCCGCCCAAGCCGATGATCCGGTTGAACTCCTTCCAATCCGGAAATGCCGCCAAGGCGAAGTGGTAGATCACCACGCCGCCGCCGCCCCGGACGTACTCGACGAAGGCCTTCTTGGTCTCTTCCGGCCAGGAGTCGCCTTGGTAATTGCTCACCACCAGGTCGTAGCCGGCGAACTTCGGCTTGAAGCCGCTCATGTCTTGACGCCGCGGGGGCGAAGTGGCCACGTCAACCTGAAACAGCCCGGTCTCCTCCAGCAGCTTCTTTAGTACCGGCGTGGTCGATTTCCAGTCGTGGCCGTTTTGGCCGTCGACGATCAAGGCCTTGTGCGGCGCCGCAGCCGTCGCCACGGCAACCAGGACCAGCCAGATTCCCAACGCGGGCAGCCAGTGTCTCTTCAACATCGCAGTGCTCCTCCACCAGTTGAACCAATACTTCGGGTTAACACGACCGCCATAGTGTAGCACACCGGACTGCCGGATTGTACCAATCCCGACCGGAAAACCCATTTGGGGGGTCGGCAGTGGCCAGTAGCCGGAACGCAACGCGTCGCGGGAGATTCTCGCAGGAGTCATCCGACGGCATCTTTTCCCCCGGTCCATACCGCGACGCGTTGCGGCCCGGCCATCGGCAGTTAGACCTACCGCGTGCGGTTTTCGTACCAGGCCAGGTTCTTCGAGCGGCCGGCGACGACCACCAGATCGAGCTTGCCATCGAGATTCAGGTCGGCGGCCACGGCGCCCTCGGCGGCGATGCCGCGGTCGAGCGGAATCTTGGTGTAGCGCCGGCCCGTGGCATCGGCCGGATCGTACAGCGAAAGTCCACCTCCGGCGGCCCGCCAGCCGGCCACGATCTCGTCGGCCCCGTCCGCGTCGAGATCGGCGACCACCAGGGCGTGTCCCTCGGTGAGCGTGTCGTCGAGCACGCTGCGCCGCCACGCGGCGGCAGCCGTATCGGGTGTGTAGACGACCACCTGGTGGCCGTGCCAGGGTTCGATGGCGGCCAGCATAGGCCGGCCTTTGCCCAGCTTGCCCGGGGCAATCTCGCTGGAGCCCCGCGAGGTGCCCGGCTTTTGATTGGCGGGCTTGGCCCCGGCCGCGATCCGGACTTTTTTCCAACGTCCCGCCGGGCCGTCGCCCTCGAAGTCGAATCGGAAAATGCCCTCGAAGCTGGCGGTGAGGATCTCGTCTCGGCCGTCGCCGTCGAGGTCCTCGACGTGCAGCCCGTGCAGCACGGTCAGCCTCTCGTCGATCTTCCACGTCTGCCACGGACCGCCGCGGAGCTTCGCGGGAGGGCGGAAGGCCCAGAGATGCGCGGGCTTGGGGTCGGGCGGGCCGTTGGAGCCGGGGCCGAACAGCGGGGCGTGGACCAGCTCCGGCCGGCCGTCGCCGTCCAGGTCGCCCCAGCGGAGCCGATGGACCACCGGATCGACGGCGATGGGAAGACGTTGCCAGGTCGTATCCAGACTCTTCGTCTGCCGGAGAAGCTGGATCTCGCCGCCGCGGTTCGACTCCGAGAAGTAAAACCCGCTGGCCAGCGCGATCTCCGGCCGGCCGTCGCCGTCGAGGTCGCGGACTGCCAGGTCGATGTTCTTCGCCGTCCGCGCCACCGGCCGCCTTTTCCAGCCGGGGTTCTCGTACCAGTCGACACGGTCGGCCTCGGTGCTCAGCGCGATCACGTCCGGCCTGCCATCGGCGTTGAGGTCCGCCACGGCCACCTGGTAGCCGGCCGGAAACGAGTCGATGTCATGCCGCTCGAACCGCACCGGTCCGGCGGCCAGGAGCAACGTCCCAACGGCGAGAAGGGGGTTCATCAGTTGATCTCCGATCAGACGCACCGCGGTGCAATACGATTGGTAGTTGGGAGGTTGGGACGCCAGTCCCACCAATTCCCATTCGGGCTGTCATACTTTGTTGTTGTTCCGCAACCGCGTTACCGCCCACGTGAATAGACAAGACAGCACGAAAGCGAGTATCAAGTGCCACCATTCGCCGGGATGGTGCAGGTACCCTTGTGGATCGCTTCGATACGTGCGGAGCGACCGAAAATCACTTGCGAGCCAAGCCAGAATACAGGCGATGACCACGCCGCTGAGCAGCAGTCCACGAAGCGTGAACTGCCAGTGTCGTCGATGGAGCCACACGAGTACCGGAGGTAGCACAACCACCAAAATCATGGCGGCAACCCAGCTTCTTGTGATATCGTACATCTGTGATGCCCACAACGCTTCGCTTCCGAAGAGAGTGGGTAGCGATCTCAGAGGTCAGCCTCCGCGTAAGACGGCCAGGGCCTATTCTGCCGCACAGGGTGTCGGAGGGGGGGCTTGCGCAAGTTGGGTGCTTTGGGAACCCGCAGCCCTTCAGCCAGGATCATCCTAGCCCGTCCGCGGTGGCAATGCAACTGCCGGCTCCGCTTGAAATCGGGAGTCTTATTCCGCAATGCCAAGAGTTCGTTTGCGAATTGCTCTGAGTTGCAGCCGGTTTCGGGATCGGCGAGCCCGAAGGGCTCGAATAGGGTGGCCGGGGGCAACGCCCTGGGTCACGGGAAGAACCGGGAGCGCCGGCCCTGAGAGAGCGGTATAACCCTTTCGCGTTCAATAGGTTATAATGTCCCTTCAGGGCTGACCGAATCACGGCTGAACCGGGACTTCCAAGGTTTGTGCTTTCGCGGCCAATGCGAGGCGGAAAACCGTGGCGGGGTCGTTGCCATTTTGGCAATTGTCAGAATAGCCGGCGGGACATGGCGTCGTAGCGTTGGTGTTCCAGCGGAGGGCCGACTTTCCGGCGATTTTTCCTGGCGGTGCCTGGCCACGGTGGTCCGGTTGCGCAAAGCAGCGAGAATCTGAGGCTCGGCCGTCCTCCCTGGGCCGATCGTCATTGGCAAATCCGACCTCAAGTGGAATAATCCAGTGTTCGGCGCGTTGCATCCTGCGCGCAGGTTCGCCTTGATGGGTGGCGATTAGCAAGATATACCAGGCCCTGCATCCTGTTGGAGAGACTCCATGCCAGTGGACGACGGCGGAAAGCTGACGATCGGGTTCGACGTGGGCTCGGTTGCGTTGAAGGTGGTGGTTACCGATCTGTCGGGAAGCCTGCTGGAGCAGTCCTATACCCGGACACACGGCCGCCCGATCGAAACCGCTCTAAGCGTGCTAGGTGAAGTGGTCAAGCGGCTGGGGGCGGAGGCGTTTGACCTGATTGCCGGGACGGGCACGGCCGGGCGGCTGATCTGTGAGCTGTTGGAGGTGACCTTCGTCAACGAGGTGATCTGCCAGGCCACGGCCGTCGGACACCTCCACCCGGAGGTCCGCACGCTGCTCGAGATGGGCGGGCAAGACAGCAAGCTGATCGTCTTGCCCGGGGGCGCCTCCGACGGCCAACCCATGGTTGACTTCACGATGAACACGGTCTGTGCGGCCGGGACCGGCAGCTTTTTGGACCAGCAGGCCTCGCGCTTGGGGCTGCGGATCGAGGAGGAGTTTGGGCAACTGGCCCTGGAGTGCAAGTCGCCGCCGCGAGTGGCCGGTCGCTGTAGCGTGTTTGCCAAGAGCGACATGATTCACCTCCAGCAGCGGGGCGCCTCGGTGGGTGACATCGTCGCGGGGCTATGCCTGGGCCTGGCCCGGAACCTCAAGAGCAACCTGGGCCGGGGCATGAAGCTGCCTCGCCCCATGGCCTTCTGCGGCGGCGTGGCCGCCAACCGAGGTCTGGTCCACGCGCTGGAGCAGGTCTTCGAGTTGGCTCCGGGCGAGCTGATCGTGCCGGAGTGTCATGCCTGCACCGGGGCGCTGGGCGCGGTGCTGGTGAGCCTCAAGGAGCGAACTCGCAACGACGCCGAGCACGGCCGGCCTCGCGGCGGCCGAATCGATCTTGCGCCGCTGGGCGGCTACCTCGAGCAGGGCCGCAAGATCGGGCACCGTCTTTCCCGGCTGAGCCCCCCCTCCGACAACCGCTCCGACGGCGAGCTGCTCGACCGGCAGGTGCTCGCCCAGCGGGCGAAGGACGGGCCAATCGACGCCTACCTGGGACTGGACGTGGGCTCGATCAGCACCAAGGTCGGCGTCATCGACGACGAAAACCGCGTGTTGGCCAAAATCTACCTGATGACGGCGGGCCGGCCCCTGGAGGCGGTGCGGCGGGCCCTCAGCGACATCGGCCCCAAGGTCGGCGGGCTGGTGCGGATCCGCGGCGCGGCCAGCACCGGCTCGGGGCGTTATCTTACCGGAGACTTTATCGGCGCCGACCTGGTCATAAACGAGATCACCGCCCAAGCCACCGCGGCCGCGCTGATCGATCCGGAGGTGGACACCATCTTCGAGATCGGCGGCCAGGACAGCAAGTACATCAGTCTCGACCGTGGCGTGGTGGTCGACTTCGAGATGAACCACGCCTGCGCCGCCGGCACCGGCAGCTTCCTGGAAGAGCAGGCCGAGCGGCTGGGCATCCGCATTGAGGAACAGTTCGGTGACCTGGCCCTCGGCAGCCCGGCACCCATCCGACTGGGCGAGCGGTGCACCGTCTTCATGGAATCCGATCTGCTGAGCTACCAGCAGCAGCGGGCCCGGACCGAGGACCTGGTGGGCGGGCTGTGCTACTCGATCGTGAGCAACTACATCAACCGCGTGGTGGGACACCGGCGGATCGGCGAGCGGATCTTTTTCCAGGGCGGCACCGCCTTCAACCAGGGCGTGGTGGCGGCCTTCGAGAGCGTGACCGGCCGGAAGATCACCGTGCCGGCCCATCACGAGGTGACCGGGGCCATCGGGGCGGCGGTGCTGGCCAGGCGCTACCAGCAACAGGAGGGCCGCAGCCAGAGCGACTTCGGCGGTTTCGAGCTGGCCGACGTGCAATACCACGTCCGCAGTTTCGAGTGCGAGCATTGCAGCAACAATTGCGAGATCAACGAGGTGACCATCGCGGGCCGCGATCCCCTCTACTACGGCTCGCGCTGTGATCGCTACAACCGCAAGAAGGACCGCGGCCGTAGCGAGCAGATCCCGAACCTGTTTGCCGAGAGACATCGCCTGCTCTTGAAGCACGCCAACCTGAAGCGCGACAAGAAAGCCGACCGGCCCACGGTGGGGATCCCCCTGGCGCTTTCCAACTACGAGTTGCTGCCTTTCTGGGGGACCCTGCTGGGCGAGTTGGACGTCAACGTCGTGGTCAGCCCCGTTTCTTCGCAGCGGACGATCCACAGGGGGGTGGAGGCGGTGGTCTCCACGCCGTGCTTCCCGGTCAAGGTGGCCCACGGTCACGTGCTGGAGTTGATCGACCGCGGCGTGGACTACGTCTGGCTGCCCAGCTTGATCGCCATGCGGCAGGAGTCGCCGGAGAACCCCTACAACCAACTTTGTCCCTATGTCACTGCGATTCCCTACCAGATCGTCGCGGCCATCGAGTCGCGGTGCGGCAACGTGAAGGTGCTCAAGCCGCCGGTGTGGTTTCGGCAGGGCCGCCGCGGCCTGGAGCGATGTCTGAGGTCGCTGCGCAGCGAGCTGGGCGTCAGCCGTCGCCGGCTTCGCCGCGCGATCGGCAGGGCGTGGCAGGCCCAGGACGATTTTGAAGAGGACTGCCGCCGCCGCGGACGCGAGGTCCTTCAGGACCTCAGCCCCGAGCGCCGGGCCGTGGTCGTGGTCAGCCGACCCTACAACGGATGCGATCTGGGCGTCAACCTGGACCTGCCGGGCAAGCTCCGCAAGCTGGGCGTGCTGCCCATCCCCATGGATTTCCTCGACCTGCGGCCGGAACCCGCCACCGGCGACCGCATCTTCCAGAACATGTACTGGAAGTACGGCCAGCGGATCCTCCGCGCGGCCGAGCTGATCCGCAGCAATCCCCGCCTGCACGCGGTCTACCTCTCCAACTTCAGTTGCGGGCCGGACTCCTTCCTGATCGGCTACTTCAAGCGGCTGATGGCCCCCAAGCCGGCGCTGGTCTTGGAGATCGACGAGCACTCGGCCGACGCCGGCGTCGTGACGCGACTCGAAGCCTTTCTCGAAAGCCTGCAAACCGCGCCCGGCGGGCAACTCCCGCGGCGCGGGCCGCTGTATCCGGTTCCCTCGGGCAACGGCAACGGGCGGACGCTCTACATCCCCTGGATGGGCGACCAGTGCTTTGCGTTGGCGGCCGCCTTCCGCGCCTGTGGCCAAAGCGCCGAGGTGATTCCCCTCGGCGACCAGCACAGCATCGAGCTGGGCCGACGACATTGCAGCGGAAAGGAATGCCTGCCCTGCATCATCACCGCCGGGGACATGATCGGAGTCACCCAACGCCCGGACTTCGATCCGCAGCGTGCCGCCTTCTTCATGCCGGGCGGTTCCGGGCCGTGCCGCTTCGGACAGTACAACTGCATGCAGAAGCTGCTGCTGAACGACCTGGGCCTGGAACAGGTCCCCATCATCGCCTTCTCCCAGGACCGGGAGTTCTACGACGAGTGCCGCCAACTGGAGGGCGACCCGTTGCGCCTGGCCTGCTACGGCGTCAATGCCTTCGAAGTGTTCCTGAAGGCGTCTCTGGCGATCCGGCCCTACGAGACACACCCCGGCCAGACCGACGAGGTCTACCAGCGCTGGGGCCAGAAGCTCTGTAGCCTGATCGAAACGCGGCCGACGGTCCGCCAGGTCGAGGACCTGGTCCGGCAGGCCGCCGCCGACTTCGCGGCCATTGCTGCCGACCGCAGCCGGCCCCGACCGCGGATTGGCGTCGTGGGAGAAATCTACGTCCGCCACCACACCCTGGCCAACAACGACCTCATCGGCCAACTCGAACGGCTGGGCGCCGAAACGGCCCTGGCCCCCTTCAGCGAGTGGATGTTCTACACCAACTTCCTCCGCATGCGCCAGGCCCGGGAGGCCTTTGCGCCCCGCCAGTGGCTCTCGAAC
>CAZUAM010000020.1:0-24243 GCA_964618095.1 uncultured Planctomycetaceae bacterium
CACCAAACGCGCAACAATACAACCTGCACCGACTTAGAGTTTTTCCTCAGCCCACGCTGAGGCCCTGTCGTGCCGTGGTGCTCGGCTGCGGCTTGGGAACCAACGCAATCTATTTGGCCGGCAAGGGATTCGACGTGACCGGGATCGACGTCGCCCCGACGGCCCTGAGCCGGGCGGAGGAAAAAGCCCGCAAGGCCGGCGTCAAGGTCCGCTGGCTGCTGGCCGACGTGCTGGCACCGCCGGAACTGGACCCGTTCGACCTGATCTACGACCGCGGCTGCTATCACGGCGTCCGTCGCCAGAGCGCGGCCGCCTACGTCAACGCGGTTTGCCGGCTGTCGCGCCCCGGCACCCGGCTGCTGCTTCTGGCCGGCAACGCCAACGAGGCCGGCCGGGGTGGCCCGCCCCCGGTCAAAGAAGAAGAGTTCCGCGGCGATTTTTCCGAGTCGTTCGACTTCGAGTGGCTCCGCGAGACGCGATTCGACACCCGTAACTCGGCAGCAAAGGGTGCCCTGGCCTGGTCGGCACTGTTGCGGAGAAAAAAGGAGCCATAGACCGATAGAGGGGGCACCCTCTTGTTCTGGGGCGGGTTTGCCCGCCGACGTCATCGCAGCCAAGTTCGTCCATCGTCTGTGCGTACTTGATGAATAATCCGCCTCAGCCCTTTTTGTGCATGGAATGCAGAACTTTTCTCCAAACCCGAGCGTCCAAAAGGCTGGGGATCTCTCGGGTCCAGAAAAAGGAGGCTGAAACCATGAATGGCCGTGACGCTACTGGTTGGCTTTGGAGGATCGGACGGGGAGTGCTGGCGTGGGGGGCGGCCGGGTGCCTGGCGGGGGCGGTGCTGGGCGGCGGTACGCGGGCACTGGCCCAGGTGTCGGCGGGCGGGCGGCCCTCGACCTCCGGGCACGTGCCCGAACTGGCCGGCTATCTGGAGGACGTCCAGATTTCCGAGCCTGTGGTCTATCGCCGCCTGGCCGTCTATCCGGTGCTGCTCCGCGGCGGCAAGCGGCTCCGCGGCGGCTGGCTGACACTGGATGCGGCGATCTCGCGGGGGGTGCTGGTAATCGCCGAAAAGGGCAGCGGCAGCGTGCCCGTGGTAGTCGTCAAGAACACCAGCCGTGACCAGCACGTGTTCATCATGACCGGCGAGGTGATCTCCGGCGGCAAGCAGACCCGCACGGTCCGCAGCGACGTGGTGCTGGCCCCGGGCCAGCGGATCGAGCTGGACGTGTTTTGTGTCGAGGCCCACCGCTGGCGGGGCGGCGAGAAGTTCTCCGCCGGAAACGCCCTGTTGCCCCAGTCGATCCAGCAGGAACTCCGCCGGGGAGCCGGCCAGGGGCGGATGTGGTCCGAGGTCGCGCGGAACAACGCGGCCCTGGGGGCGGAGAACGCCACGGGCAGCCTGGAGTTGGCCCTTCGGTCCAAGCCCGTCCAGGACAAGCTGGCCGAGGTCCGCCGCAGCATCGTGCCCAAGCTGCCGGAGGGGACGATGGGATTCATCTTCGTCGACCGCGGGCGGGCGCTGGGTGCCGAGCTGTTCGGCCGGGGTGACCTTGCCCGGGCGTTGTTTCCCAAGCTGTTGGACTCCTACGCGGTCGACTGCGTGCTGGTCCGCAAGGGTCCGCCCCGCGTAGAAACGGCGCGCCACGGCCACAGTGTGGCCGTCGAATACTTCAAGCGGGTTTGTCGCGCCGGAAGCAAGCGGGCGGATACGCCCGGCTCCGGCGCAGGGATCCGCACCCGCGGCGGCGGATTGCTCGGTGACGGGGTCAGCCTGGGCAGCGTCGTGGTACACTACGGTGTGCAGATCCAGGATCGGATCGTTCCACTGCCGAAGCATGGTCCGCCGATAATGCGCCAGCAACCTTCTCGGCGGTGAGCCGGCGACGCTGGCGGCCCGTCGAAGAACAACTTCTCGCTCACGCGTTTCCCCGCAGTCCTGCCCGGAAGGGCAGGGTTCGATCGGTCTCCGCATTTCCAACCCCGCCCTGCCGGACGGGGCTGTTCTGCTGAAGTCAACACGGTGGCGTTCTTCTTAAACGTCGTCAACCGTCGTCGCCACCGGCGGCCGCACGTGTGCGGGGACGTCTAGATCACCGGCGGGGAGAGCAGGACAATCGGCCCGGAAGCCGGTGAGGATCTTGGGGAATTTGCCGAAGAAAACGGGTACACCGGCCGACTCAGGCCGTCGCGGCATGTAAACCCCCCGGGCGCGGACTTCGATGGTGCCGCTGACAACCTGAATGGGTTGTTTTGTCAGGTTTGTCGAGGTATGATGGACTGATACAGAACTGCCGCGATGCGCCGGATGATGACCATGTAAGTGTCAGATTGCTCGGGTAGGGAGACTCCCCCAGTCTCGCTTTCTGCTATTGTTCAAGCCCGAGCTTGAACCGTCTTCGCAGGCACCATGGCCTTTCCCCAGCGAGTTTCCGGACCCTGAACTGCCTAATCGCTGCCTGAGCGTGCCCATCCCGGGGAGATCTCTTCCATGCCGAACGCCTCTGAACGTTACCTTCACCTCAAGAAAGTCGATCCCGTCGTGTACGGCTTAATCCAAGACCAGATACGGGCCGAATCGACAACCCTAAAGATGATCCCCTCCGAAAACTTCGTGCAGTTTGCGGTCTTGGAAGCCAGCGGATCGATCTTGACCAACAAGTACTGCGAGGGATACCCCGGGGCGAGGTATTACGAAGGCAATGAGGTGATGGACCAGATCGAGAGCCTGGCGATTGAGCGTGCCAAGTCTCTTTTCGGTGCCGAACATGCCAACGTGCAGTCGTACTCCGGCTCGCCGGCGAACCAGGCGATCTACCGTGCCTTGTGCCGGTCGGGCGACAAGATCATGGGGATGCCGGTGCCCCAGGGGGGCCATCTGACCCATGGGTGGCACGTGAGCTTCTCCGGACACGACTATGTGCAGGTTCCCTACGGTCCCGACCCGGAGAGCGGGATGTTGGACTACGACCGGATCCGCGAGATCGCCCGACGCGAGAGGCCCAAGGCGATCATGGTCGGAGCTACCTCGTATCCGCGGATTTTCCACTATGACAGGTTTGCCGAGATTGCCCGGGAGGTCGAAGCGTATCTGATCGCCGACATCGCCCACATTAACGGATTGATCGTGGCCGGGGTCCATCCCAACCCGGTTCCCCACTGCGATGCGGTCAGCAGTACGGGCCACAAGATGCTCAGGGGGCCGCGGGCAGCGTTCATCCTCTCGAAGATCGAGGACCGCTACCACGAGAAATACCACTCCGCCAGCAAGTTCAATCTGGCCAAGCGGATCGACCGCGCGATCTTCCCCGGCATCCAGGGTGGCCCCCACATGAACACCATCGCCGCGATGGCCGTGGCACTGAAGGAAGCCGCCAGCGAGGAATTTCGCCAGTACGGGCACCAGGTGGTCAGCAACTGCAAGAGGCTGGCCGAAGGGCTCAAGGATCGCGGCTACAAGTTGGTCACCGGCGGAACCGACAACCATCTGCTGCTAATCGATTTCCGGGAAAACGAGCACACCGGAAAGCAGGTGGCCGAGGCCCTGGCAGCCGCGGGCATCATCTGCAACTTCAACATGGTCCCCGGCGATCACCGAAAGCCGGCGGTCACCAGCGGCGTCCGCATGGGCACCCCCGCCCTGACCACGATGGGCATGAAAGAGCCGGAGATGGACCTGATCGCCGGCTGGATCGACACGGTCTGTCGGAACCTCGACAACCTGGACCGGGCGGCTGAAGAAGTCCGCGCGGAAGTGGCCGAACTGTGTTCCCAGTTCGACGTCCCGGGGATCGGCCGCGCCGCCCAGGCCGGCCAGGCTGCACAGAGCACGTTCTGAATCAGCCTGCGCAATTCTGCAAAACGGTGCCTTCCCCGTTTAGCCGCCGACGGCACGTCGGCGATAGCATCGCCCGTTGCCGCGCCGACGTGCCGTCGGCGGCTAAACTAGGCAGAGTGCCTCCCCATCTGCAAAAGAGGGACGTCTCAGCCAACCACCCCTAACAAGGGGGCCCGCGGCGTCAGGACCCGGTTGGCTTCGAATCGCAAAGTAATCGCCGACCAGAGACCTGCAAGTGGCGGGGATCCTGACGATTGCCCAACGTGGGCAGAGTCCGGCGAGTGGCTGGAAGAAGGCTATCTGGGCAGTTCCAGCACAAGCTTCTTCGGCTCGCAAAGACGTCTGATCGTGCTTCAGTCCGAGGCTTGTAGACTGGAGTTTCGGACGGCATTGCACAGTGATCTCTTGCACCAGTCTATTGACAGCCACCAAAGAATCTGTTAGCCGTAGCACGATGCCGTATCTTGTCGGCCGCGGGAATCGGCTGGGGCCGGTGGTCCCGTTCTTCGGCCGGGAGTATGATTTGCTGCAATCACTGCGGCTGGCGGTGTTGGGATACGGCCATTCTTTGCACCGGGTGCAAGGGCGAGCTTGGTGTTTGGGCACCGGGCTCGGCTGTTACACACAAGGCGTACGACGATTTTCAGGTGAGGAGGGCTCTACATGGCATTGGACCCGACGAAGCATGCAGATTGGGAAATTGCTGAAGAAGCGGAATCTCGGATGAAGACCTGTTACCAGCTCGCCGAGGAGCTGGGCCTGACCAAGGACGAGCTTTTGCCCCACGGCAACTATGTCGCCAAGGTGGACTACATCAGCGTGCTCGATCGAATCGGCGACAAGCCGGACGGCAAGTTCATCGAGGTCACCGCGATCACGCCCACGCCCTTGGGTGAAGGAAAATCCACCACCGCCATGGGCCTTCTCCAAGGGCTGGGCAAGCGGAACAAGAAGGTGGCGGCCTGCATCCGGCAGCCCTCTGGAGGGCCCACCATGAACATCAAGGGCTCGGCCGCCGGGGGCGGACTGTCGCAATGCATCCCGCTCACGGAGTTCTCCCTAGGGCTAACCGGCGACATCAACGCCGTGATGAATGCCCACAACCTGGCCATGGTGGCCCTCACCTCGCGAATGCAGCACGAGCGCAACTACGGCGACGCCCGGCTGGCCAAGATCGGGCTCAAGCGGCTGGACGTCAACCCCACCAACGTGGAGATGGGCTGGATCATCGACTTCTGTGCCCAGACGCTGCGGAACATCATCATCGGCATCGGCGGCAAGATGGACGGCTACATGATGCAGAGCAAGTTCGGCATCGCCGTCTCCTCCGAGGTGATGGCCATGCTGTCGATCTTCAGCGATCTGAAGGACCTCCGCCAGCGGATGAACGGCATCGTGGTCGCCTACGACAAGAAAGGCAACCCGATCACCTGCGAAGACCTCGAGGTGGCCGGGGCCATGACCGCTTGGCTGCGGGAGGCGATCAATCCCAATCTGATGCAGTCGCTGGAGGGCCAGCCCTGCTTCGTCCACGCCGGCCCCTTCGCCAACATTGCCGTCGGGCAGTCCTCGGTGGTGGCCGACAAGATGTGCCTGAAGCTGGCCGACTACCATCTGACCGAGTCGGGCTTCGGGGCCGACATCGGCTTCGAGAAGTTCTGGAACGTCAAGTGCCGCTACAGCGGCAACATCCCCAACGTCTCGGTGATCACCACCACCATCCGCGGATTGAAGCACCACGGCGTGAATGCCGGCGCGCCGCCTTGTCCCCCGGGCAAGCCGATCTCCAAGGAATACTTCAAGGAAAACCTGGCCTGGCTGGAAGACGGGATGGGCAATCTCATCCAGCACATCAACACGGTCAAGAAGGCGGGCATCAACCCGGTGGTCGCCATCAACGCCTTCCACACCGACACCAAGGCGGAAATCGAGCTCACGCGCAAGATGGCCGAGCAGGCGGGCGCCCGGGTGGCGGTCTCCGAGCACTGGCTCCACGGCGGCGACGGGGCGTTGGAACTGGCCGACGCGGTGCTCGACGCCTGCGAAGAGGAGGTCCACTTCAAGTTCCTTTACGAGATGGAGACCCCCTTGCGCCAGCGCGTGGAGCTGATCGCCAAGGAGGTCTACGGTGCCGACGGCGTCTCCTACACCCCCGAAGCGGAGGCCAAGGCCAAGCGGTTCGAGGCCGACCCGAAGTTCAAGGACTACACCACCATGATGGTCAAGACCCACCTGAGCCTCAGCCATGACCCCAGCATCAAAGGCGTTCCCAAGGGATGGACGCTGCCGATCCGCGACTTCCTCATTTACGGGGGAGCCCGATTTATCTGCCCGGTGGCGGGCAACATTTCGCTGATGCCGGGAACCTGTTCCGATCCCGCCTACCGCCGCGTGGACGTCGACGTCGAGACGGGCAAGGTCAAGGGGCTATTCTAGGGACATTGCAAATTGAAAACTGCAAATTGAAAACTGCAAATTGAAAACTGCAAATTGCTGCAAGAATCGGCTTGACCCGAAAAGCCAATTTCTATTTTGCAGTTTGCAGTGGTTAATCTTCAATTGTTATAAGGAGTCCCTCATGACCGCGGAGATCATCAGCGGAAAGGAAGTGGCCAAGAAGATTCGCGCCGAATTGAAAGAAGAAGTGGCCGAACTGAAGGAGAAGCACGGGATTGTGCCGGGGCTGGCCACCGTGCTGGTCGGCGAGAACCCGGCGTCGGTCTCCTACGTGACGGCCAAGAACAAGTCGTGCAAAGACCTCGGCATGAATTCCAAGCAGCACACGCTGCCCGCCGACACCACTGAAGAGGACCTCCTGAAGCTCGTCGACGAGCTGAACGCCAGTGACGAGGTCCACGGGATCCTGGTCCAGCTTCCGTTGCCGAAGCACATCGACGAGAACAAGGTGCTCTACGCCATCGACCCCGACAAGGACGTGGACGGCTTCCACCCGGTGAACGTCGGGCGGCTGGTGATCGGCGAGGAGCTGTTTCCGCCCTGTACGCCGGCTGGAATCCAGGAGTTGATCGTCCGTTCGGGAACGCCCATTGAAGGGGCGGAGGTCGTGGTGGTTGGCCGCAGCAACATCGTCGGCAAGCCGATCTCGATCATGTTGTTGCAGAAGAAGACCGGCGCCAACGCCACGGTAACCGTCTGCCACACGCGGACCAAGGACATGGCCGCACACACAAAGCGGGCCGACGTTCTGATCGTCGCCGCCGGTAAACCCAAGGCGCTCACGGCAGAGATGGTCAAGCCGGGCGCGACGGTGATCGACGTGGGCGTCAATCGGGTTGGAGAAAAACCGAGCAAGAAGGATCCAAACAGGATGGTGGCGATTCTCGAAGGCGACGTGGACTTCGAGGCGGTCAAGGAAGTCGCCGCCAAGATCACCCCGGTCCCCGGCGGCGTCGGCCCGATGACGATCACCATGCTGCTGAAGAACACGGTCCGGGCAGCCAAGCTGCGACTGTGAAGCCCCGCCTGTCGGCTTTTCGCAATTGAGTATTTGAAAAACTGTTAACAGTTCGTAAGACAAGATCCCGTGAGTCGTGGCCTCGGCTGCCAACCCCGCGTAGAATAGGCTAGTGGTGTGTCTCACCTCGTCTGACGAGTAACTGACGATAGCCGGGACGCAACGCGTCGCGGTATCAGCCGAGGAAAACGACGCCGTCGAATGACCCCTGCGAAAACTTAACGCGACGCGTTGCGCCCCGGCCGCTAGTCATTTTCGCCGCGACACACCAGTAGTGTACGCGTGGCGGCCTGCCGAAGTGAGAATCCGAAGAGAATAGGGCTTGTGCCTGCGATGCCCGACGATACGGCCATACGTCCCGACTGTGCCTTCCTGGAGGCGGTGGAGAGCCGCAGCGGGGAGAAGGTGTCTCGCTGCTACCAGTGTCGCAAGTGCACCAACGGCTGCCCGCTGGCCTTTGCCATGGACCTGATGCCCAATCAGGTGATCCGCGCGGTGCAGCTCGGCCTGGAGGATGAGATCCTGGGGTCGAAGACGATCTGGGTTTGCGCGTCCTGCCAGACCTGCACCACCCGCTGCCCGAACGACATCGACATTGCCCACCTGATGGACACCCTCCGGCAGCTTAGCCGCGAGTCGGACGTGCCGGCGGCGGAGGATAAGATCGTCAAGTTCCACCAGGCTTTCCTCGATTCCGTCCGCCGCCACGGCCGGCTGTTCGAGCTGGGAATGGTAGGCCGCTACAAGCTGAGCTCCCGAGATTTCTTCAGTGGGGCCAAGCTGGGCATGGAGATGGTCCGCAAGGGCAAGCTGAAGTTCCTGCCGGCCGGCGTCAAGGGCAAGCGCGAAATCCGCGAGATGTTCAAGAAGGAGAAAGAGAGTTAGGGACGTGGAGGTTTCTTACTATCCCGGTTGTTCGCTGCACGGCATGGCCACCGAATACGACGAGAGTATTCAGGCGGTCTGCGAGGCCCTCGATATCGCGCTTATGGAGCTGGACGACTGGAACTGCTGCGGCGCCTCCTCGGCACACTTTATCGACGACGAGTTGGCGGTCCGCCTGTCGGCCCGCAACCTGGCCATCGCCGAGCGGGAAGGCCGGGAGCTGCTGGTGCCTTGCGCGGCGTGCTTCCACCGGTTGAAGCACGCCGACAAGGAATTGAAGCAAGACGCCGCCCGCTGGATCGGCGAACCCTACCACGGGAAGGCTGCGATCTACCACGTCAACGACTTTTTCGACCGGCCGGAATGGCTGGAGAAAGTCAAGCAGAACGTGAAGAGGCCGCTGACGGGCCTGGCCGGCGTGGCCTACTACGGTTGCCTGTCGCAGAGGCCGCCCAAGGTGACCGACGCCGCGGAGCCGGAGAATCCGCAGTCGATGGATCGCCTGATGCGGCTGATCGGCATGGAGGTGCGGCCCTGGTCGTACAAGACCGATTGCTGCGGTGCCAGCCTGCCCCTAAGTCGCCCGGACCTGGTCCGCAAGCTCGGCGGCGACCTGTTCGAGGGTGCCCAGGAGGCCGGGGCCGAGTGTCTGGTGACCGACTGCCCGATGTGCCAGTCGAACCTGGATACCCGGCAAGCGGAAATCGAGGCCGAACGGGGCAAGCGTTACGACCTGCCGGTGTTTTACGTGACCGAATTGATGGCCCTCAGCTTCGGCGACCAGCGGGCCGCCCGCTGGTGGAAGAAGCACTTCGTGGACCCAGCCCCTTTGCTTGAGAGCAAAGGTCTGTTGTGACTCTTGTGATTGCCGAACTTACGTAGAGTGGGTCGAGCACAGCGAGGCCCACCCTGGTGACGCTTCAAATCCGATTTGACAAGTAGCCGGCGTCCAACGGACGTCGGAAAGACCGGCGGCAAGTTTGCCGCCGGCTGTCGCAGAGACGCTGAACGAGACTCGCACGGTGAGCAGCGATGGCGGAAGTAAACAAGCAACACGGCCAGTCCGAAAAAGTCGGTGCGGTGATGGTCGTCGGCGCCGGGATCGGCGGGATGCAGGCCGCTCTGGACCTGGCCAACGGCGGTTTCCGTGTGATCCTGGTAGAAGAGACCACCGCCATCGGGGGCCGCATGGCCCAGTTGGACAAGACCTTTCCCACCAACGACTGCTCGATGTGCATCATCTCGCCCAAGCTGGTCGAGGTGGACAAGCATCTGAACGTCGACATGATCACCAACGCCGACGTAGTGGGGTTGGAAGGAGAGGCGGGAGACTTCCGCGTCAAGGTGCGGAAGCGGCCACGCTTCGTCGATCTGGATAAGTGCAACAGTTGTGGCGACTGCTTGGATAAGTGCCCGGTTGAGGTGCCCAGCGAGTTCGACGAAGGCACCATGCCGCGGAAGGCGATCTTCAAGCGTTATCCTCAAGCGATTCCGGGCGCAATGGCCATCAGCAAAGGCGATCGCCCGCCCTGTGTGTTGACCTGTCCGGCGCACGTCAACTGCCAGGGCTATACGGCCTTGATTGGCGACGGCCGCTTTGCGGAGGCCTATCAACTGATCCGCGAGCGGAACCCGTTCCCCGCCGCCTGCGGACGGATCTGCCATCATCCCTGCGAGGCGCACTGCAATCGCCGGGAATTGGACCAGCCGGTGGCGATCAATAATCTCAAGCGATTTGCGGCCGATTGGGTGGCGAAGAAGCGAGCGGAAGGAGAAGAAGTGGCCCCGCCGCCCACCGGCGAGATCGATCCGAACAAACCCCGCGTGGCCGTCGTCGGTGGCGGGCCGGGCGGACTGACCGCTGCCCGCGAGCTCACGCTCCGCGGCTATCCCGTCACACTCTTCGAGGCCCACCAGAAGCTGGGCGGGACCATGCTCCTGGGCGTGCCGGGCTATCGCTTGCCCGACGAGGCGCTTGAGCGCGACATCGCCGACGTCGTGGCCTCCGGGTTCGAGGTCCGCACGGGCAAGGTGCTGGGCCGGGACTTCACCCTGGAGGGTCTCAAGCAAGAGGGGTTTCAGGCCGTGTTCCTGGGCATCGGCTGCACGCGTCCGGCCGTCCTGGCCCGCAGCACCGACGGCTCCGAGATGCGGGGCACCGACCTGGAGGGGGTGCTTCTGGGGCTGGACTTCTTGCGCGACGTGAAGCTGGGTCGGGGATCGAAGCTCAGCGGCAAAGTGGTGGTCATCGGCGGCGGCAACGTGGCGATCGACGTGGCCATGACGGCCCGCCGCCAGGGTGCCGATCAGGTCGAGGTCGTCTCGCTGGAATCCCGCCAGGAGATGCCCGCCCACGAATGGGAAATCGCCGACGCGGTGGAGGAGGGCGTCCGCCTGAATCCCGCCTGGGGACCGCAGGAAATCACCGGTGGCAACGGGAGGGCGACCGGAGTCAAGCTGCAACGATGCTCGCGGGTGTTCGACGACGAAGGCCGTTTCGCCCCCACGTTCGACGACTCTCAGTTCTCCGAGACCGACGCGGATCACGTGATCATCGCCATCGGCCAGCGGTCCGACTTCTCCTTTCTGAAGGAGGATGATCCGTTGTGGGACCAGTCGAAGCGGTTCATCCACGCCGACGAGCTGACGCTACAGACGAACGTGGATTGGGTCTTTGCCGGCGGCGACATGGTCAGCGGCCCGGCTTCGGTGGTGGAAGCGGTTGCCCAGGGACACGAGGCGGCAGAGTCGATCGACCGCTTCCTCCGCGGGGCGGACCTGGCCGCCGGACGCCGCAAGCCGGAGCCGACACCGGCCTCGATGCCCGAGCGGTGGTTCCCCCTGAAGGAGCGCGCGGTCCCGTCGCGGCTGCCCGCCGGGGAACGAACCGGCTACGAGGAAATCGAGCAGACGCTCGACGAACAGGCGGCGGTGGCCGAGGCCAAGCGGTGCCTGGCGTGCGGTATTTGCAGTGAATGCATGCAGTGTGTGGCCGCTTGCACCGCCGAGGCGATCATCCACGACATGCTTCCCGAGGACGTCACGGTCAGGGCGGGCGCCATCCTGCTGGCGCCCGGTTTCCAGCCCTTCGACGCACTCGGCCGCGGTGAATACGGCTATGGGCGTTATCAGAACGTCATCAGCAGCATCGAATTCGAGCGGGTTCTGAGCGCCTCAGGTCCCTACCAGGGGCACGTGCTCCGCCCGTCCGACCTGACCGAGCCCAAGCGCGTGGCCTGGATCCAGTGCGTCGGCTCCCGCGACGTGCAGTCGGGCAATGAGTATTGCAGCGGGGTCTGCTGCATGTACGCCACCAAAGAGGCCATCATGGCCGTGGACCACGTGCCGGGTCTCGAACCGACTATCTTCTACAACGACATTCGGACCTACGGCAAAGGCTTCGAGACTTATTACGAGAATTCCAAGAAGCAGTACGGTGTAAGATACAAGCGAGGCATCATCTCGACCGTAAAGGAACGGCAGCAGACCAAGAACCTGGTGCTGGGCTACGTCACCGAAAGCGGCGAGGTTACCGAGGAAGAATTTGATTTGGTGGTCCTCAGCGTCGGGCTGCGCCCTTCTGCGAGCACGGCCCGCCTGGCCGAAGTGTTGGACATCGAGTTGGACCGCTTCGGCTTCTGCCGGACCGACGTGCTGGAGCCCAGCCGGACGAGCAGGGAGGGTATCTACGTGGCCGGGGCGTTTTCTGCGCCCAAAGACATCCCCGAGACGGTGATGACCGCCAGCGGGTCAGCGGCGTTGGCCTTCGAGACGCTTCAGGAGGTCCGGGGCACGATGATCCGCAAGAAGACCTATCCCCCGGAGCGGGACGTGAGCGGCGAGGAGCCGCGGATCGGCGCGTTCATCTGCCGCTGCGGCACGAACATTGCGCGGGTGGTGGGGGTCGGGGACGTGGTCGAGTACGCCAAGTCGCTGCCCGGCGTGGTCTACGCCGAAGAGAACCTCTACACCTGCTCCACCGACACCCAGCAAAGGATCATCGAGACGATTCGGGAGCACCATCTGAACCGGGTGGTGGTGGCCAGTTGCACGCCGCGGACCCACGAGCCGCTCTTCCAGGACACCCTCCGCGAGGCGGGACTGAACAAGCACCTGTTCGAGATGGCCAACATCCGCGACCAGTGCTCCTGGGTCCACTTCAACCATCCTCGGGAGGCCACCTTCAAGGCCAAGGACCTGGTGCGGATGGCCGTAGCCCGGGCCGCCACCCTGCACCCCTTCGAGGACGTGCTGGTGGAGGTGGACCAGCGGGCGATCGTCCTGGGGGCGGGGCTTGCCGGAATGACCGCCGCGCTGAGCCTGGCCGATCAGGGGTTCGAGGTTGCCTTGGTCGAGTGCGAGCCGGAGCCGGGAGGCATCGCCCGGCAGATCCGCCACACCCTGGACGGACCCGATCCGCAGGCGCACCTTGCCGAGCTGATTCGAGGAGTCGAGGAGCACCCGCTGGTAAGGCTGTACACCGGCGCGGAGATCGAGGAGTTCTCCGGCCACGTGGGCAAGTTCACGGCCACCCTGCGCCAAGGCGACCGGACCGTGCATATCGGCGGCGGCGCGGTAATCGTCGCGACGGGCGGGGCACCCTACGAGCCTACGGAATACGGCTACCCGGAAAGCGATGCGATCGTCACCCAACTGGAACTCGAGCAGAAGCTTGAAGAATCCGGGTTCGCCGCGGGGTTGAACGAAGTGGTGATGATCCAGTGCGTGGGCTCGCGCGAGGAGGAGCACCTTTATTGCTCGCGGGTCTGCTGCCAGGAGGCGGTCAAGAATTCACTGGCGATCAAAGAGGCCAACCCGAAAACCCGGGTTTACGTGCTGTTCCGCGACATGCGGACCTACGGCTTCGACGAGATCCACTACCAGCGGGCCCGGGAGGCGGGCGTGGTCTTCATCCGCTTCGACCCCGAGAGGAAGCCCCAGGTGGAAACCAAAGGCGGCCTGCGTGTGACCGTGCAGGACGAGGTGCTGGGCCGCCCCGTCGAGCTGCGACCCGATCTGCTGGTGCTCTCGGCCGCGATCAGGCCGCATGCCCGGGCGGAAGCCGTCTCCCGCGCGTTGAAGGTGCCGCTGACGGCCGACGGCTTCTTCCTCGAGGCCCACATGAAGCTGCGGCCGCTGGACTTCGGCAGCGAGGGGATCTTCCTGGCCGGCCTGGCCCACGCGCCCAAGTCCATGGCCGAATCGATCAGCCAGGCCAAGGGAGCCGCCGCCCGGGCGGCCACGGTGATCTCCAAGCCGATGATGTACCGGTCGGGGGTGGTTTCCGAAGTGGATCCGGCAAGCTGCGCCGGCTGTCTGACCTGCGTGCGATTGTGCCCTTACGAGGTACCGGTGATCGGCGAGGACGGCGTGGCATATATCGAGCCGGCGAGTTGTCAGGGCTGCGGCCTCTGCGCGGCGGCCTGTCCGCGCAAGGCGATCACCACCCGGCACTACCGCGACGATCAGCTTATTGCCAAGGTCGACGTGCTCTTCGGTGAGCCGCAGTTCGAGGCCGCCTGTGCTGCGGCCGCGCAAACGGGAGGGGACGCTTGAGCAAAAACCGGAAGTTCGGATCGTTCGAACCCAAGGTGGTCGCCTATTGCTGCACGTATTGTGCCTATACGGCCGGCGACCTGGCCGGCTCGATGCGCCTGGAATACGCCCCCAATGTCCGCGTGATCCAGATCCTCTGCACCGGCAAGATCGACGCCATCCTGCTGCTGCGGGCCTTTGAGGACGGGGCGGACGCGGTCTACGTGGCCGGCTGCGAGATCGGGGATTGCCACTTTCTGGAGGGCAACCTCCGGGCGATCCAGACGGTCCGCTACACGAAGAAGTTGATGGCCGAAATCGGCTTGGAGCCGGAGCGGCTGGAGTTCTTCCATATTTCCGCCTCGGACGGCCCCCTGTTTGCCCAGAGGGCCGACGAAATGACGGCCCGGGCCAGAAAGCTGGGCCCCAATCCCCTGCGGAAAACGATGAAGCAGACGGCGGGCGGGAAACTCGCCAAGGAACCAGACGCGCATCCCCCCCTGCCCGAGGCCAAACTCGGAAAGCTGATTCGCCACTCGGAGCGGGTCTCAACGACGTGAATAAAGCCGCTTGCGGCTGATTGAACGTAGCCACTTGCGGCTTAGCAATCGGTGGAGCAAAAACATGATTGTCGCCGAAAGAAAGCCCCTCGAACAGATCGAACGGATGCTCGAGGGTTTCGAGAAGATTCTGATCGCCGGCTGCGGCACCTGCGTGGCCGTATCCATGGCGGGCGGAGAGAAAGAGGTTGAGGAGCTTGCCGCCCAACTGCGGATCAAAGGCAAGCTGGAGGGCAAACAGCGGACGATCGATGAAATCACCGTTACCCGCCAGTGCGACAAGGAGTATCTGGAACAACTGGCCAAGTACGTGGATGATTACGATGCCATTCTTTCGACGGCCTGCGGGGCCGGGGTCCAGTTCCTCGCCGAACGCTACGACGAGAAGATCGTCTTGCCGGCGCTGAATACGCTGTTCATCGGTGTGGCCGAGGGCGCCGGCGTCTGGACCCAACGCTGCATGGCCTGCGAAGATTGCATCCTCGACCAGACCGGCGGGATCTGCCCGATGACCCTCTGCGCCAAGAACCTGCTCAACGGCCCCTGCGGTGGGACCGACCACGGCAAGTGCGAGGTGGACGGCGAGAAGGACTGTGCCTGGACGTTGATCTACAACAAGCTGAAGAAGATCGGCCGCCTGGACTATCTGAAGAAGATCCAGCCGCCCAAGGATTACAGCGTGATGACCAAGCCCCGCAGCTATACACACGAGGCCTTCAAGGAAGCCCAAGCAGAAGAGGAGTAGCCAGATGGTCGCCGGGTTCAAGCAGGCCTTTGCCCAGAAGGATTTCGTGGTCACCGCCGAAGTCGGCCCGCCCAAGGGAACCGACGTCTCAGAACTGGTCCACCACATCGAGCTGCTTAAAGACAAGGTGGACGGGCTGAACGTCACCGACAACCAGAGTTCGGTGATGCGGATCAGCTCCCTGGCCGTCTGCCGGATGATCCTCGACCACGGCGGCGAGCCTATCCTCCAGTTGACCTGCCGCGACCGCAACCGCATGGCCCTCCAGTCGGAACTGCTCTCGGCGTGGGTCCTGGGCATCAAGAGCGTGCTCTGCCTTACCGGCGACTACGTCTCCGTCGGCGACCATCCCCAGGCCAAGCCGGTCTTCGATCTGGACAGCGTGCAACTCCTACAGACCGTCGGCCTGATGAACCAGGGCAAGGACCTGGCGGGCAACGAGATGCAGGGCACGACCGACTTCTTCGCCGGCGCCGTGGTCACCCCCGAGGCCGATCCAATCGAGCCGCAGATGTTGAAGTTCGAAAAGAAGATCATCGCCGGGGCCCAGTTCATCCAGACCCAGGCCATCTACCACCTCGATAATTTCAAGCACTTCATGGAGCAGGCCCGCCAGCACGACGTGAAGATCATGGCCGGCATCGTGCTGCTGGTCTCGCCGGGAATGGCCCGCTACATGAACAAAAACGTCCCCGGCATCTTCGTCCCCGATGAGCTGCTCAAAGAGATGGCCGACGCCGAGAAGGGCAAGAAGATCGAGGCCGGCATCCGCATCGCCGGCCGCATGATCCGCGAGCTGCGCCAACAAAAGGTCTGCGACGGCGTACACATCATGGCCATCGGCAAGGAAGACCGCGTGCCCGACATCCTCAAGGCGGCCGAGTAGCCGGCGAATTGGGCATCGGCGTGGCACGGCCGTGTCGGCCGTGCTGTTAACGGGCAAAGTAGGCGTCCACGGCACCGCTGAGACAGCCGTGTCAAGCGAGAACCGACTCGACGATGCTCCTGCGAACAATGCGAGCGGGACATTCTCTGCGCCGTCCGCCTTCCAACATCAGTCGGGTGACGGCACCGGTCCGGCCAGCAGGGCGTACTCGTCGAGTGGCGAGGTGTCGCCGGAGAGGATCTGCTCGCAGTTCATCCGCAGGACCGGCATTTGGCGGCCGATGAACCGGCGGGCGACGCGCCGCTTCCGTTGGCTGGCCTCTCCCTGAGACAACAGCAAATGGCCGACGATCACGGCGATGGCCGCATCGACCAGTTGCCGTCCCACCAGGTCCAGATAGGCGATTCCCTGGTTCTTGACGAAGGCGACGGCCTCCAATACCCGCTGTTTGCCGTCGAGCAGATCCTGCTTCAACTGCTCCAGCAGCGGATCATCGTACTGCTTCTTCTCATGGTCTTCAGTCCAGGTCTGGAAGGTCCCCGAAGAGACGCCGCGGACCGCGGCCACGATCTGCAACTGGCTGGTCCCTTCGTAGATGGTGGTAATTCGGGCGTCGCGCAGATAGCGTTCGGCGGCGTAGTCCTTCATGTATCCCGATCCGCCCAGCACCTGGACGGTGGTATCGGCCACCTTGCAGCTCATCTCCGAGGCGTAGTACTTGCTCATCGGCGTGAGCATGGCGTTGATGCGCTTCAGCGACCGGGACAACTGTTTGCGGCGTTTCTTTTCGTCCTTGTCGAGGTCCGCTGCCCACTCCAACACCCGGAGGTTGTTGTTTTCGTGGTCGCAGACGCGGCTGGTTTCGTAAGTCAAGGCCCGGGCGGCCTCGATAAAAATCTGCATGTCGGTGACCATTTCGGCCACGGCGGGCAACCGCTCGATCGGCCCGCCGAACTGCTGCCGGGTATGGGCGTAGGTCCGCGCCAGCCGATAGGCCGCCTCCGCCACGCCCAGCGATTGGGCGGCAATCCCCACCCGCGCACCGTTCATCAGGGCCAGCACGTAGGTGATCAATCCCCGCTGCCGCTCGCCGATCAGCCGGGCGGGCACGTCCTCGTAGACCAGCTCACAGGTGGGGGAGCCGTGGATCCCCAGCTTCTCCTCCAGGTGCCGCACCTTGAGTTGCTCGCACCGTTCGGAGATGAACAGGCTCAGGCCGCGGCCGTCGGAGATCTCCGGCTCGCTGCGGGCCAGGGTCAGCACGATCTCGCCGCAGCCGTTGGTGATGAAGCGCTTTACCCCGTTGAGATACCAGTTCCCCTGCTCGTCCTGGTGTGCCCGCAGGCGGACCGCTTGCAGGTCGCTGCCGGCGTCCGGCTCGGTCAGCACCATGGCACCGGTAACCTCTCCCCGGGCAAACCGCGGCAGGACCTCGTCCTTGATCTCCTGGCTGGCAAAGGCATAGACCGTCTCGCCGATCCCTTGCAGCCCGAACAGATTCATCAGCGAGGTGTCGGCCCGGCTGACGATCTCGGTGGCCATGGTGTAGACCAGGTTCGGACAGTTCAGCCCGCCGTACTTCTGCGGCAGGGTAAAGCCCATCATATCGGCCTGGATCAGCCGATCGAGGTTCTGCCGCACCAAGGGATGCAGGGTGACCGTGCCGTCTTGGTTGAGCGTGTTTCCTTCCCGATCGATCTGTTCCGCGTTGGGCGCGATCATCTCGCCGGCGATCTGGCCGACGATCTCCAGGATCCGGCGATAGTTGTCCACCGCGTCGGCCTCGTCGACCGGGGCGTAGTCGCACTCCCGGGCATGGGCGAACCCGTCCTCCTGCATCCTGGCCAGTTCGCCCAGGTCGAAGTACTCGAAGAGGAACTGGATGTCTTCGTTATCGAGAAAGAAGTTCGCCACAGGTGTTCTCCGCTCTTTTTGCTAAGCCGCAAGCGGCCGCAGATCATTCACTCCCCACTCTCCACTCTCCACTCTCCACTATTTTTCCTTGACCGCCTTGATCAGCATGGGAACGACCTTCTTGAAGTCGCCCACGATGCCGTAGTGGGCCACGGAGAAGATGGGGGCGTCGGGGTCGCTGTTGATGGCGATGATCTTGGCCGACTCTTCCATGCCGGCCCGGTGCTGGACCGCGCCGCTGATGCCCACGGCGATGTACAGTGCCGGGCGGACGGTGGTCCCGGTCTGTCCGACCTGATGTTCCTTGCCGACGTATCCGCCGTCGACGGCCGCCCGGCTGGCCCCCACCGCCCCGCCGATCGCCCCGGCCAGCTCGTAAATCAAGGCGAAGCTGTCCCGGCTGCCCACGCCGCCGCCGCCGGCGACGATCACCCGGGCGCCCTTGAGGTTGACCTTGCGCGGCTCGAGGTGCCGCTCAATCAACTTCAAGGCCAGGCTCTCTTGATCGATTTCGACCTGCTCGTCGACGATCTGGCCGCGGTGCGAATCGTCGGGCTCCCGCAGAGGCATCACGCCCTCACGGACCGTGGCCATCTGCGGCCAGCGGTCGAAGTTGACGATGGTGGCGATAATGTTCCCGCCAAACGCCGGCCGGATCTGTAGCAACACGTTCTCATGCAGGGTCTTGGTCTTGGGATCGGTCACCTGGCTGATTTCCAGGTCGGTGCAGTCGGCCGTCAGCCCGGCCCGCAGCTTCGAGGCCACCCGGGGCGCCAGGTCCCGGCCGATCGGCGTCGCCCCATAAATCACAATCTGCGGCCGGCGCCTCTCGATCAGCGTGCCGAGCACCTCCGCGTACGGTCCGGTCTGGTAGTGGGCCAGCCGCCGGTCGTCGACCAGATAGACGTTGTTGGCCCCGTGGGCGATCAGTTGCTTGGCCAGCGGGCCCACGTCGCAGCCCGGCAGCACCGCGCCGGTCTGCACGCCCAGCCGATCGGCCAGCTCCCGTGCCTTGCCACAAAGCTCCAGCGCCACGTCGCCCAGCGAGCCGTCTTCCTGTTCGGCGAAGACCCAGACTTCGCCCTGCCGGTTCGGTTCGATCATCGTCTTCCCATCTCGACGCTAACCCAAGGTTCGGTCCACCACCAATTCGTGAACCAACTGGCGTACACCTTCTTCGCTGGGCGGAATCTCGGAGTAACCCTTTCTCTTCAGCACGATCGCCTGGATGCGATGGACCTTGGTGGGCGAGCCGGCCAGGCCGCAGCGCGACAGCTCGGCACCGACGTCGTCCAGGCCCCATTGCTCGATCAACAGGCCCTGCTCGGCGAGCCGATCGACGCGACGCTGGACCTCGACTTCGCGCTGCTCATCTGAGGCATCGGGCAGCTCGCCTCTCAGTTGGCCGGCCAATTCGGCCCGCGCCCGGGCCCGCTTCAGCCGCATCATCCGCCTGGCCCCGGGCGGACGCGGCTGGTTGGCCCCTCCCATCACGGTGATCAGCACGGGCAGCTTGGCCTCGACGATCTCCCAGCCGTGACCCACGTTCCTGCGGATCCGCACCACGTCACCGCACACTTCGACTATCCGCTCCAGGTAAGTGACCTGCGGGATACCCAGCTTTTCGGCACACTGCGGTCCCACCTGGGCCGTGTCGCCGTCGATGGCCTGGCGGCCGCAGAAGACCAAATCGTAGCGGCCGATCGTCTTCACCGCCTGGCTGAGGATGTAACTGGTGGCCAAGGTGTCGCTGGCGGCCGCCCGGTAGTCGGTCAACAAGATGGCCCGATCCGCACCGCGATGAAGGCACTCGCGCAGTACCTCGCTGGCCTTGGGCGGCCCCATGGTGATGACCGTTACCGTCCCGCCGTGTTCGTCTCGGAGCCGGAGGGCCGTTTCCAGCGCGTGAAGATCGTCCGGGTTGAAGATGGCCGGCAGGGCGGCACGGTTGACGGTCCCGTCCTCCTTCATCGCCTCGGCCGTGACGTTGGCCGTGTCGGGGACCTGCTTCACACAAACAATGCTGTCGTACGGCACAGATCAGCGCTCCGGAAACCGCCGGGGGGTAAAACGCCGAAGATTAACAGTCGCCCGTATCCAGGTCAAGGCCCGGCAACCCCCCACCATCCCAAACCCCGCGACCGTCGGTCGCGTCAAATTATAAAGCCGCGACCGCTGGTCGCGCCGACCATAAAGCCCCGACCGCTGGTCGCGCCTGGCGACAAAACCGGCTACCCACTCGCACATCTCGGTGTTGTCAGAATGACATCACCATTGTATAATTCCCACAGAAGTGCAATCATTCTGACCTCAGCCCCGTTGTCCAATCAACTCCAGCCGGCACGATACACGTCATGGAACCTGCAACGCCCTCAGGACCCGAGCACAACACCATCGATCACCTCCACAGCCACCCGGCCCTGGTCCCAGTGGCCGCCGAGCTGCTCTGTGGGTCAAGCGGGGCCGGCGACCCGAGCGCCTATCTGGCGGCTGCGCTGCCCACGGTCGCCGAGGCCGCCGACGCCGATTACGCAGCACTGGCCTCTGCTGCGGCCGGACAATGGACCGTCTCGGCCGAGGCCGGCAGCCCGCAGACACTGCCGGTCGACCTCTTGGCCGAAGTGCTCGACCGGGAGTCTGCCGTCCTACAGGCCGACTGGGCCGCCGCCCCGTTGGCTCCCCGCGATCCCTCCGGAGAGGTACTCGCGGTACACGGCCGAGACGGCACCGAGCCAACAGGAGCATTATGCGTAGTCGAGAACCTGGCACCGGTGTTGCAAAGGGCGCTGGCGGCCGTTCGCCTCCGCCACCACAGTCAGCGGCGGGTCCGCCGCCTGGAGGCTGTCCTGGAGATCGCCAACCAGTGGAACCAGACCCGCGAGGTCGAGCCCCTCTTGGCACAGATGGCCGAGGCGGCCACGAGGCTCTGGGAGGCCGATCGGGCCAGCATCTTCCTCTGGGACCGCCACACCCACACGCTGGTCGGCCGGCCGGCACTGGGCGTCGATCAGGGAGAGCTGCGAATTCCCGATCACGCTGGCGTCGTCGGCCAGGTCGTTCACACTGGTCAGCCCAAGCGAGTCGATGAATCGGTCGATCCAGGCCAAATCGACCACCAGGTGGACCTCCAACTCGGCTACCGAACCAAGACGCTGCTGTGCGTCCCGTTACGCGGGCGTGGTGGCGAGCTGTTTGGGGCCTTCGAGATCATCAACAAGCGGTCGGGCGGCTTCACCGAAGAGGACGAGGCCGCCCTGGTCGAGCTGGCCGGACACGCGGCGGTGGCCCTGGAAAACGCCCAGGACCGGCAGCGCTTGCTGTCGACCAATCGCCAGATCGCCGAGCAGGCCGCCGAAGGGGTCCGCCTGATCGGCAGCAGCCCGGCGATCGAGGCACTGCGTTCGATCGTCCGTCGCGTGGCCGACACGGATCTGGCCGTGCTCATCCTGGGCGAGAACGGCACCGGCAAGGAGGTGGTCGCCCAGTCGATCCATTACCTCAGCCGCCGCCGCGACCGGCCGTTCATCGCCGTCAATTGCGCGGCCATCCCCGACACCCTGGCCGAAAGTGAGCTGTTCGGCCACGAGAAAGGTGCGTTCACCGACGCGCAGGAGGCCCGGCCCGGCAAGTTCGAGCTGGCCGCCGGCGGGACCCTCTTGCTCGACGAAATCGGCGACCTGAGCCTCAGCGGCCAGGCCAAGCTGTTGCGGGTGCTGGAGGAGAAGGTATTGGTCCGCGTAGGAGGTTCGACCCCCATCCACACCGATGCCCGTGTACTGACCTCCACCAACCAGGACCTGGCCGAGATGGTCCGGCGGAAGCGGTTCCGCGAGGACCTCTATTTCCGCCTCAACGTGGTCACCCTCGAGCTACCGCCGCTTCGGGAGCGGGCCGGCGACGTCCTCCTGCTGGCCGAGCATTTCTTGAGTGACTTCTGCCGGAGGGCCCGCCGCAAGCTGCCCCAATTCTCCCCCTCCGCCCGAAAACGGTTGACCGAGCACTCCTGGCCGGGCAACGTCCGCGAGTTGCGCAACCTGATGGAGCGGCTGGCCTATCTCTCCACGGGGGACCAGATCCAGGCGGGGGATCTGGCGTTTATCCTCTCACCCCGTGGCGGCGCGCCGCTGGTGAGCGATTTCGACCAGTCGCTCTCCGAGGCCACCGCCCAGTTTCAGGTGCAGTACATCCGCCGCGCAATCGAACAATCCAACGGCAACATGAGCCGCGCCGCCGCCAGCCTGGGTCTGCACCGTTCCAACCTCTATCGGAAGATGCGTCATCTAGGCGTCGAGGCCCCCGGCTGAAATGCCGCCCGATTTGCGGAGAAATGCCCCCCAGCGTCACCGATCTGGACAGGACCGCGGCACTCCCCTTGCATCCGCACCGGATTGCCGTATCATTTGAGGAATCTGTCAGGCAGACAGACCCTTAGGCCCCCTTAGCTCAACTGGCAGAGCATCTGACTCTTAATCAGAGGGTTGCACGTTCAAGTCGTGCAGGGGGCACATGATAAGACCCGAATTAGCAATGAGTTACGTCGGGGCTTTCTTTTGGGCCCGTCGCCTCAGAATCGACTCGGGCCACCTCGGGGCCACCTTCACAAGAGAATCTGGGGCCGGAGAGCTTCCGTCTTGTAACCCCACCCGAACCAGCATCGGGTGGCTCTGGCGAATATCCCCCGCAGGACCATTTTGCCTTTCCGGGTTGTCAGGAATCGGGGTCGGGCGGCGGAGTACTTGCAGAGCGTATTCTCTGCTCCCAAATGCTTCGGGGAGGAGACCGTGAGACGCTGGGCAGTTGGATTCGCGGTGCTGGTGGGTGTGCTGGGACCTGCTTGTCAAGCAGCCACCCTAACGGGAGCGAGAATCAGCGCATCCCATGACCCCGGGTTGCGGTGGGACACTCTCCCCAACCATTTCGTGATGTTGGGGATCAGGGAAGGGCCCGCCTTTCTCAACCCCAATGACGAACAGCTCGATTACGATCTGACCGCTCCCGGCGTGTATGCATTCGAGATTCGTTTGAACAAGGGGATGGGCCGGAACATCTCGGCCTACGAATTTGCCCTTTCCATCGACGGGGGTTCTTTGTCGGCAATACTCGTCACGGCCGACGTCGATTCGGCGGGGGGAACGCCGCCCGTATCGGGATCGCTGACGTACTTTGACGTCACACTGACCAACTTGAGGGTCTCCACGTTTGGCGGCGTGGACGAGGTAGGAGAGTTCAGCGCCGGCCCCGACGGCAATATCGACTACGTCGGCAGTTTCCAGTTGACGGTGGTTCCCGAACCCTCCACCCTGATCCTGCTGAGCATGGGGGCCCTCGCCGTCACCGTCGGCTGGTGGCGACGGAGGCGGGCAGCGTAGGTCAAGAGTCGGTCCCGCTCCATTGCATAGCGTTGGAGTCAAACCGCCGTGTGAGAACCTTGCGGATGCTGGCCTGCAACTTCTCAACTTGCTTTTCGTCGGCGGCATTGCTTTTCGTCGGCGGCCTGGTAGGCGTCACATTGGCCGAGTAGTCGCCGCAGCTCGGCCATCCTCTGAGCGAGCAATGCTTTCGTCGAAAGCCTGTCGCTCTGATCGTACGCCGGGAGGCGGATGTTGTGGTGTCTATCCGAGTGGCAAGAAGCTCTTCGTTGTCAATGTGCAAAGAAAGATGCCGTCAGATACCTTCACCCTTCAGTTGACGAAAATGAAGCTTGACAGCGAGCCGATTGGGGACCGGACGGCATACATCCATTTGCAGAGAAGAACCGGACGCAGGGGCTAGATGGGACCCACGCCCGGCGGGCTCGGATTGTCCGCGTTTACGTCCGGGGGCTTCACCGGCCGAGGATCGACGTTCGCGCTTCGGCAAATTACACGGTCCGCGACTGTCTGGTCGAGACCGGCGGGATCACGCTCACCTACGCTTCACATGACAACCTCGTGAACGGCTACCCGTGGAGGATTTCGGAACATTCGGCGAGCCGGACTGAAACCGGACCGGCCCTCCAGCGGACACCGCAGGTTGGGTTTCAGAGCCAAGAACTGCCGCCCTACTGCTGCGTCTGCGAGCACATGGCCTCCCAGATGACTCGGAAGCCTTCTGGACACAGACTGCGTGCCAGAGGGGCCGCCGGGAAGGCGATTTCGACGCTCAAAGCCGTGGAGAAAGGCCAACTCGAGACGCCGGCGATCATCGAAGAGGTAGAAGAGGGGATCGCGTCGAACGCCGGGCGCGTTGATACCTCCACCGTGGTGATTGACATGACAAACCCTCTTCGGTGGGCGGCTGAAGGCCCTCCCCCTGACCACCGTGGCCCAAGACGGCGACGATGGGACCAACGTGGTATCTCCCGTGGAGCACTTCGACGAGGTCGCCTAGATCATGAATCCGCCGAAGCGCCGACGGCTCTCG
>CAZUAM010000021.1:0-23883 GCA_964618095.1 uncultured Planctomycetaceae bacterium
CTCGCTGCGGCTGGTGTGCAGGATGGTGCCGCCCAGCTTCGACAGATCGGAGACGCAGCGGAGCCCCATCAGGGCCTCGCCCTTGGGGTCGAGGTAGAACTCCTCGTCCAGCAACCCCTGGTATCCGCGGCGGATCCCCACCACTTCGTGACCCGCCGAGATCGCCGAGCGAACCACCGCCCGAAGACAGGCGTTCATCCCCGGCGCGTCGCCGCCACTACAGAAGACACCGATCCGCATGATCGCCTCGCTATGATGATTCAACGCTGGGGCCGCCGTGCCGGCGGCCGCTAAACGCCGCATCCGCGCGGCTTAGCCCGCGTCCAGCAATAAGTTCGTAGTGACCCGATTCATCGGGTCCCATCGCCGCCGGACCGCACGCATGCCGTCACTACAAAGAGCGAAATCGCTCTTGGACAACCTCTCAACGTTTAGGAGCATCAAAAGGTTTCGATCTCCAGCGTATGTTCTCGCATGAACGCCTGGGCCTCTGGGCGGTTGAAGACACTCTCGGTGGCACCGATGGAGCGGACGCAACTTGCCCCCAGGGCACTCCCCCAGCGGAGACAGCCGGCCGGGTCCTCGCCGGCCAACAGCCCGGCGATGTAACCAGCATCGAACGCGTCGCCCGAACCGGTGCCGCTGACAAAGCTGCTGGGATACGCCTTGGCACGAAGCCGTACCCGGTCGCCGACCAGCAGGCTTCCCCGCTCACCCTGCGTGATCACCACGGTGGCGGCACCTTCGTCGCGGAACCTCTGGGCCTGCTCCGCCGGATCGCTCAGCCCGGTCAGCGCGGCGGCCTCGTCGTCGTTGGGCAGGAAGACGTCCGTCTGGGGCAACATCAAGGCCACCCGATCGAACGACTCCCGGTCGGCCACCCCCACCACGTCCAGCAGCACCTGTGTCCCGCCCTTGCGCGCCTCTCGTAACAACTCTAGCATTTCCTGCGTCTCTAGGGCCAGGAGCATCAGATACCCACCGATATACAGGACCTTGGCCCGGTTTACCCACTCAGGCGGGATATGCTCCACCCTAAACCGGGTGTTGGCGCCGGGCGAGGCGATGAATCGCCGGTCCTGGCCCTGGACGTTGATGATCATCGTGCAGGCGGTGTGGATGCCGTCGAGCCGGTGGATGCCGCCCGTGTCCACCCCCCCGCCGGCCAACTCGTCGATGATAAACTGTCCAAACACGTCGCGGCCCACGCAGCCGGACGCCCCCACGTGGGTGCCGAGTCGGGCCAGATCCAGGGCGGTATTGCTGGCACACCCGCCCAGCCCCAACTGGATCCGCTCCGGCGCGACCAGCTCTCCGGCCTCGGGCACCCGATCTACCGGGGAACAGGCAACGTCGGCAAACAGGATCCCCGTACAAAGGCAGTCGATTTCCACGATTGGTTTCCCGGAATGGCTTATCTCTGGCGAAAACGACGGGAGGCGATTCCGGATGCCGACCGGATGGCCGTGGGGGGCGGCTGAAGGCCGACCGGCATCGCCTCCTGCAATCCACGGCTAATTCATAGCAGCCGGCCGGCAGTTTTTCCAGCCCCCGATCAGAGCGGCAACTCCCGGCGGGGCACGCCCGTTGGGGCACGTCGACGGCCGCCATTTTCCTCAATTCCGGCTGTCGATAACGGCACCGCGGTCGGGCAAGCCTCCCCCGGAATCGCTCAGCGTGCCGGCCAAACGACCGACTGAGAGACAACTTAGGGACCCTATCCCGATTTTCGCGCAGCGAAAATGCGAGTGTCCCCCTCCGGAATGCGAAAGCTGTCTCTCGGGTGCTCCAAAGCCAGTGGATACCAGACGCCGGCCCGATTCGGCACTACTTCAGCTCGACTACCCAGCGGTTCTTCTCACCCCTGCTGAGCACGAACTGCTTGACCACGGGCTCCTTGCCTTCACGCGTGGCGCTGACCTGGTAGTCACCGAGGAATCCCCGGAAGCCGGCGGTTCCGTCGGCGGCGGTCTCCAGAGTGGTTTGGGTCCACCACTTGCCCTTGATGAGTTTCTTCAGCTCCTCGTAGACCGGCTTGTGCGTCATGTCCTTGCGGAGGAAGCCGGCGGGGGCCCCCTGCCAGGCCTGGTAGTCGGAGAAATCCCACCAGGCGATCGCCTCCACCGCCGGATGGGAGAAGAGCATGGTGTAGAATCGCACGACTTCCCGGGCCTGGGTGGCCTCGCCCTCCGGCGTCGACGGCCACTGGGGGCGGCCGGCCCCGCCACCTTTCCGCTTGCCGGAGAGGATCGTGGTCTCCGTAAAGTGCAGCGGCACGCCGAATTGGGCAAACCGCTGGCAGACCTCCCAGATCTTGCGGTTGTTCCAGGGGCCGCCGTGCATGTGGCTCTGGATCCCGATCACGTCGTACAGCCGCTTGCCCTCCTTGTCGACCAACTGCTTGATCACCTTCTCGTAATCCGGGTCGGTGCGATAGTCGTTGATCAGCAGCGTTGCCCGCGGACCCGCCTTGCGGGCGTGAACGAAGCACTCGCGGGTAAACTCCATCTGGCCGACCTTCTTCCACATGGCGCTGTGCTTGGGTGCGCGGCTCTTGACGAACTCCTCGCGATCGAAGTGCGTGGCCTCGTTGACCACGTCCCAGCGGTCGATCAGGCCCGAGAAGCGTGAGACGCAATCCTCGATTCGCGCCATTTGCAGGCGGCGGATTTCCTCTAGATCGTCGGGCAGCCAAGCCGGATCGGCGGAGTTCCAGGCCAACGGGTGTCCTTTGGTGGCAATCCCGTGCTGCTGGCACCAGCGGGCGACCTTCTCGGTGTGCTCGTGTATCGGTTCCCCTTGGCGCCGCTCGTACATGTTCCAGTAGAAGGGCAGCGTGGCGTAGTTCAACAGGTCGGCGAAGTGCTTGCGGTAGGCCGCTTCCATTTTCTCCTCCGGCAGCCTGCCCCACTTGAAGATATTGGAGCCGAACAGAAAGGCGTGGCGGGTTTGCTCGATGGCGACCTTGGCCCCCGGCACGGGATTTCCGGACGCATCGACCACCAGCACGGCGGCCTCGGCCTGGCGATGCTTTTCGATCCGCGCGTCGGCGCCGGCCAACAGTTCGTCGTCCGACGCTTGTTGGGAGACAGCCGGAGCGAGCCCAACGAGGAGGATGGAAAAGGTGCAAACAGTCGTCAGCAACCTGGGGGAAAGGAATAGTTTTGCAGTCATGGCCCGACTCCTCCGACTTCTTGAGGTTGGCAACAGTGGACAACCAACAAACCGCTTGATAAACTCCGGCGCCGCGATAGTCAATAGCTGGGATGGAAAGGAGTCGCTTTCTCGGCGCAAGAGAAACTTGAGCGAAAACTGCCATTTCCTGCGGAAATCGGGCGGCACTTGGCAGTTCGACATCCACCCGGTGCCGGTCCCTTCTTCTGCTCCGGCAGCTTTTGCAGGACGCCAGAGGTTAGTATAATGACAGCCGTTCTTGGTGGTTCCCAGGGATCGTTGGGGTGGACGGCTCTCGGAGAGCCCGTTTGTCGGGATTGCTCAGCGGCAGGGGACGTTGGCCGGCCGGTTGGATCCCTCCCGTGCCTTCGGCGCCCCCGCCCAGCGACGCGTCCGGTCCACCCGAATGTAGAAGGCATGCGACAGAAAACGAGATGGAAGAATATGGGATCGTCTGCAAAAGGTTTTCTGCATGTGGTGCAAGCTATTGGCGACGAGGTCCGTCCGTTGCGGATCATCGTTTTCGGCTCGGTCGCCAGAGGCGAGTGGCGACCGGGCAGTGATATCGATCTCCTTGTTGTGATGCCTGAAGGTACTCATCGTAGACGGACTGCACAGTTGCTCTATCGGAAGATACGCGGGGCAGGTGTGCCATTTGATATCTTGGTGGCAACGCCGAGCGACTTGGAAAAACACAAGGACAACAACGGTCTGATCTATCGCACCATCCTGCGGGAAGGAAAGGAAGTGTATGCCGCCCGAAGATGATCGGACTGGAAGTCCTCAAGATTGGCTGCGCTATGCCCGCAGCGATTTGGAGCTGGCGCGACTGTCGCCTCCACCGGGCGTCTTGCTGGAGAACCTCTGTTTTCACGCCCAGCAGGCGGCGGAGAAGGGGCTGAAGGCAGTTTTGCTTGCGCAGGGCACGCCGTTTCCGAGAACTCACAGTGTCGGAACCCTTGTGGACCTCCTGCCGGAGGGTGTCTCTGCCCCAAGAGAACTTGAAGACGCGGCGAGTCTTACTGATTACGCCGTGATGAGCCGTTATCCTGCAGCCACCGAGCCGGTGGATGAAGAAGAATACCAGGAGGCAGTCCGCTTGGCCGAAGCGGTCGTATCTTGGGCTGAAAACGTCTTGCGCGAATAAGGTGCGTCACATTCTGCAAAGAAGGAGATTTCCATGGAGATCATCTTCGGCCGAAACCGCTTGGTCGTGATCGTCTGGGTAGTTGTGCTGGGCTGGCTATGGTTTTCGTCCGGCGGCCGGCTCGCCGCTGCTGCTGATCCGGCGTCGGAACACACCCCGGGACCGATGCTTCGGCGGTTCCTGGATGGTCCGATGACCGGCGTCGACGAGATCGTCTTCGCCGTGCGTGTGCCCGGCCGCGACCACTGGTACGTGACCTTCGGGAACTACTCCGACCATTCGTTGACCCCGCCGCAACGATTGGGGTTCAAGAAGGAAGACGGTGTCTACTGGGGATACAGCGAAGGCGGACGGCTCTGCCGGCTGAACCTCCGCACCGGCCGGCTGAAGGTGATCCTGGAGGACCTCCGGGGCGGCATCCGCGATCCGCAGGTCCACTACGACGGCCGCAAGATCCTCTTCTCCTACCGCAAAGGAGGCCAGCACACCTTTCACCTCTACGAGATCAACATCGACGGTAGCGGCTTAAGGCAGCTTACCGACGGGCCGGACGACGACATCGAGCCGACCTACTGCCCCGACGGCAGCATTGTCTTCTGCTCTTCCCGCTGCCGGCGTTTCGTCAACTGCTGGTTCACCCGCGTGGCCACGCTCTACCGGTGCGACGCCGACGGGCAGAACGTCCGCATGCTCTCGAGCAACGTCGATCACGACAACACGCCCTGGGTGCTGCCCGACGGGCGGATCCTCTACATGCGCTGGGAGTACGTCGATCGTTCTCAGGTCCATTTCCACCACCTCTGGACGATGAACCCGGACGGCACCGGCCAGATGGTCTACTTCGGAAACCAGCACGGCGGTGTCGCCATGCTGGACGCCAAGCCGATCCCCGGCACGAACAAGGTGGTGGCCTCGTTCTCGCCGGGTCACGGCCGGCCGGAGCACTTTGGGTTCGTGAGCGTGGTCGATCCCCGCCGCGGGCCCGACTTCCAGCCCTTCGCCCGAAACCTCACCCGGGGGTCGAATTGGAAAGACCCCTATGCGCTGAGCGAAAACTGCTTCCTGGTGGCCGGTGCCCGGGGAATCCACGTGATGGACGGTGCGGGCAACGACGAGTTGATCTACCGGTTGCCCCCGTCCCAGCGGCACATGCAATGCCACGAACCACGACCACTGAGGGCGCGCTCGCGCGAACCGGCAATTCCCCCACGCACCAACCTGGCCGCGACCACCAGCCGGTTGATCCTCGAAGACATCTACCGCGGCCGCAACATGACCGGCGTGAAAAAGGGGGAAATCAAAAAGCTGCTGGTCCTGGAACAGATCCCCAAACCGGTGAACTTCTCCGGCGGGATGGAGCCGCTCACGATCGGCGGGACGTTTACGCTGGCGCAGATCGTGGGCACGGTGCCGGTCGAGCCCGACGGCTCGGCGCAGATGGAACTACCCGCCCTGCGGTCGTTGTTCTTCGTGGCCCTGGACGGGAAGGACCGGCCGGTAAAGCGGATGCACAGTTTCGTTACCCTCCAGCCGGGCGAGACGACGAGTTGTGTGGGTTGCCACGAGCAGCGGATCGGGGCACCCCATCCGATGGGCGCCGATCTGGCGGCCTTGCGCCGCCCGCCCAGTCCGGTCGAGCCGATCAGCGACGTGCCCCAAGTCTTCGACTTCCCCCGCGACGTCCAGCCGATCCTGGACAAACACTGCGTGGAGTGTCACAACCCCGATCGCCGGGAAGGCCAGGTCGATCTTACCGGCGACAAGACCGCGCGGTACACGATCAGCTATTGGACCATGCAGACCCGCGGCCTGGTCTCCGACGCCCGCAATGAACCCCGCGGCAACCGGCCGCCGCATTCCTACGGCAGCGCGACCAGCCGCCTGATGACGCTCGCCGACGGCACCCACTACGACGCCGAACTCTCCGATCACGAGCGGAAGATGGTCAGGCTCTGGATCGAGACCAGCGCCACCTACCCCGGCACCTACGCCTCGCTCGGATGTGGGCACTACCCGGTCCGCCTGCCCTACGGTCCGATCGTAGAGCGTTGTGGGGCCTGCCACGTGCGGCCGGGAGCCGCCCGGCAAGGCCCACGCACCGCGCTGCATTTCCCCGGCGGTTGGGACAATCAGCTCGAGCCGCTGATGAACCTCTCGCGGCCCGAGAAGTCTTACCTGCTGCGGGCACCGCTGGCAAAGCAGTCCGGCGGACTGGCGCTGTGCAAGGAGACCGTCTTCGCCGATACCGACGATCCGCTCTACCGGCAAATGCTCTCGGCAATTCAAGACGCCCACCAGCGGCTCAACCGCGGCAAGCGCTTCGACATGCCCGGCTTCTGCCCCAACCAGCACTACATCCGCGAGATGCAGCGCTTCGGATTCCTTCCCAAGGACCTCAAGCCGGAGGATCCGATCGACGTCTACGCGGTGGACCGGACATATTGGGATTCGTTCCACTACCGACCCTGAGCCGGCCCGCCTCGAAGACGGATGCCACGAGGTTGTTCTGATCCAACCTGAAGAACGGTCGAAAAGGAAGACCGACAGCCGCCATGCCGGCTCGCTGAGCCAACTGCTGTGCGTCAACGGGCATCGGCTGCCTGCCGCCCGCGACGCCAGCAACGAAAAGCCCATCCACTACGGGGCCTGAAAACCGCTCTCCCTCACCGAGATTCCAGGAATTACACATCGCACAGCAGACTCTCCCCGACTTCGGAATCACTGCCCAGTTTGCAGTCTCTGCACGTTTCGGAATCGTGATATCCTGAAGCATAACCTACCGGGCTGAGAACAGAAAGATTAGTGAGATGGTCAGAACGACTGCGGAATCAGCGATCTATCTTGCCGTCATGGGAGGGTTTCTTTTCATTCCCGCGGGCCGACTGGACTGGCCCCAGGCGTGGGCCTATCTCGGTATCCTCACTGTATCGATCGTTGTCGTGGTCGTTCTCGGAGATCCTGAAATGATCCGGGTTCGTACTGGCAGCATGGAGAAGGGCGCGAAAAGATGGGATCCGCTTTTAGCGGGCTCCGCCTTCCTTCTGTTCGCACCGCTATCACACGTCATCGCGGGTCTGGACTATGGACGTTTTCATTGGTCACCGTCCTTGTTCGTGCCAATTCAGCTAATAGCGCTGCTCCTCTTTGCCTCAGGATGGGCCTTGGGCGTATGGGCAGTTGTGACCAACAAGTTCTTCGCAGAGTTTGTCAGAATTCAGAAGGAACGAGATCATGTTGTGATCACCAACGGCCCCTACGCCTACGTCCGCCATCCCGGATATGCCAGCGCCGTCGTGGCGTATCTCGCACTTCCGGTCGCACTCGGCTCTTTGTGGGCGGTTGTGCCTGCCTTCGCCGGACTCTCGCTATTGGTCGTTCGGACGTATCTTGAGGACCAGACTTTGCAGAAGGAACTCAATGGGTACAGGGAGTACGCTTCGGGCGTACGTTGGCGTCTCGTACCGGGCATTTGGTGACGGCCCCTTAGAGTGCGCGCAACGCACCACGACATCGTGGGTACTCATCGACCACGCCCCCAGTCTCCCCGCGCCGATCCGACCCCAGTCGCTGGAGGCCTTCCGCAAGGCCCGCACGTTCTACGCCGACATGCCGGGGCGGCCGCTGGCGGAAGTACTTCCCACACACAGGACCGCCGTGGCGTATCGGCCAAGCCCGGCTTTTCCCGATCATCCCCGGTTTGTGGTATGGTATACTATCCGATGATCTCTCCCCAAAGAGGAGGCAACCAGGATGATCAGTGGTCTATATGCGGTGTTGCTCGGCGTGCTGGCGATCTCTGCCGATCCGGCCGCCGGCCGACCCGACAAATACTTCAAGATCCTGGTGGTTGACCAGCAGACCGGCCGCGGCGTCCCCCTGGTCGAGCTGCGAACGGTCAACAACGTCCGCCACATAACCGACAGCAACGGGATCGTGGCCTTTTTCGAGCCGGGCCTGATGGACAAGCGGGTGTTCTTCCACGTCCGAAGCCACGGCTACGAGTTCCCCAAGGACGGCTTCGGCCTCCGCGGAAAGGCCCTGCAAGTCGCCCCCGGCGGCAGCGCCAAGCTGACCGTCGAGCGGATCAACATCGCCCAGCGGCTCTATCGCGTAACCGGAGCAGGAATCTACCGCGACAGCGTCCTGGTTGGCCACCCGGTGCCGATCCAAAGACCGCTGCTTGCCGGCCTGGTCTTCGGCCAGGACAGCGTGCAAAACATCGTCTACCGCGGCAAGCTCTACTGGTTCTGGGGAGACACCAGCCGGCCCGCCTATCCGCTGGGAAACTTCCACGCCCCGGGGGCGACCTCCCAGTTGCCCCGCCGCGGCGGCCTCGATCCGCAGCGCGGCGTCGATCTTGCCTACTTTGTCGATGAAAAGGGCTTCGCCAGACCCACCGCACAGATGCCCGGCAAAGGACCCACCTGGATCGACGGCCTGGTCACGCTCCGCGACGACACGCGACGTCGGCGGATGTTCGCGGCCTACGTCAAGATCGAACCGCCCATGCGCGCCTACCAGCGAGGCCTGATCTCCTTCGACGACGAAACCGAACGTTTCGAAAAGGTCCTGGAGTTCCCCATGGATTCGCCCGTTTTCCCGGGCGGACATCCGTTGAAGCATACCGTCGACGGCGTCCGGTACGTCTACTTCCCCACCCCCTATCCGCTGGTCCGCGTCCGCGCCACCGCCGAGCATTTGCAGCGCCTACCGGAGTACGAGGCCTTCACCTGCCTGAAAGCCGGAAGCCGCTTGGACAACCCCCGGCTCGACCGGGCCCCGGACGGCCGCCTCCGCTACCGGTGGAAGAACAACACGCCTCCCGTCGGACCCAAAGAACAGGCAAAACTGATCCAGGCCGGACAACTCAAAGCCGAAGAAGCCCTGCTGCAACTCCAAGACCGCGATACGGGCAAACCGGTGCTGGCACACCGCGGCTCGGTCTACTGGAACCGTTACCGGAAGAAGTGGCTGATGATCGCCGTGGAGTCATTTGGCACCTCGCTGCTGGGCGAGATCTGGTACGCCGAGGCCGACGCGCCGGTCGGGCCGTGGGTCTACGCCGTGAAGATCGTCACCCACGACAACTACAGCTTCTACAATCCCAAGCAGCACCCGATGTTCGACCAAGACGGCGGGCGGACGATCTTCTTTGAAGGGACCTACACCCACAGCTTCTCCGGCAATCCCGACCAGACGCCCCGCTACGACTACAACCAGATCATGTACCAGCTCGACCTTGCCGACCCGCGGCTGGCGATCCCGGGCCCCGTCTATCAGCGCTCCGACGACCTCCCCGACCGCTTTGCCACCCGCCGGCAGCCCCGCTCCCGCGCCGCCGAGCGCAGGAAAAGAATCGCCTTCTTCGCCCCGGACCGCCCGGGCGAGAACACGGTCCCGGTCTACCAGGTCAAAACCGACGACGGCCGGCACGTCCTCCGAGTCGGCAATCTCCCGGAAACCAGCCGCGCGACGATCCTCTTCCATGCCGTGCCCCTCGATGCCAAGCCCCAAGCGAAGACCGCCCAACCGCTCTACGAATTCTCCCGCCCAAAAGACAACCGCCGCGCCTACTCGACCGACCCCTCCTGGTCTGCCCCCGACTTCGACCAACGCGGCCGACCGATCTGCCAAGTCTGGCGCAACCCCGGTCGTCCAACCCTCCCGGCCGCCGCGGAGTGATGATTGGGCCATCCTCTGTCCCTCTCTTCTCTATTTGCCCCCTGCCGCAGATCTGGTAGCGTGGGTGCTTGCACCCACGCGAGACTGTCGGCGTATGCGATGCCTAGCCCAGATTCTCGTTCTCCAACTCGTACCCAAGCTCCAGCTTGGGCAGCACGTTCGGGAAGCTCTGCTTCCGAGTTCAGCGCCTATCGTCGCGCCCGCAAAGCGGAGCTTTGAGGAAGGTGGGTTCCCAAGCTGGAGCTTGGGAACCAGGTCTTAGTCGCGTCTGCGGCGTGCTGCTCTAGTGTCTGGCAAAGGGATACTCGTTGCCGGCCGACAGGCTGTGACCACGTCGTTGCTGGCTGCTGAGCCCGGCGAAGTTGGACGTCCGCCGAGCGGTTTTGCCGACCCGGACGGATCATCGTCCACCACGCACCCGCCGGATGCATATCGCCCGCACGCTTGTTGAGGGCCGGGAAAAAAACCCGAATCGACTCGGCCGACCGCGACCAAGGGGCTGAGTCATTTGGGCGTGTTGGGGCTGGAGCGATAATGCCGGTTACACCAGAAGAGGCCGTCGTTTGCGGAGGACGACGGACGCCCGGCTGCCGCTGGGCGAACCACCCTCCCGCCGCCGTCGTATAGAGTCTTTCGCCGAGGTCCGCCTGCCCAGCCCGAGGGCCCCGAGCCGGGGCCTGCCCGCCGTGACTGCCTTCGCCCGCCCCGCAAGGCACACCAAGACCCACACGTAGCCGGGGGCCGTTTTCTTGCCAGGTGACAGCTCTCCGTGCTACTTATTGATCAGGGGGACTGTCACATCATTCTGACGGTGAGGCGAGAGATGTTGCCTTCCAATCTCCCTATCCTAAGAGAGATGTTCTCGGACAAGCGGTATCGCGAGTTCGTACTGGAGCTCGACGAGTTGCTCAGAGAGGACCCGAACTACACTGCCAGGAAAGGGAGCAGGATTTTCGAGGGCGCCGCGAGGGGGGAGCGGATCTTGCGGTTAGAGGACCGCTACGTGATCAGTTCTTTTGTTCCCCCCGTGCCTTCCGAGGCCTTCAAGACCTTTATTACCGGCGGCATGAACAAGGAGAGGCTTTTTACGGATCTGGCCTACGCCCGCCGCTCGGCCCCTCTTTCGGTACACCTCTGCGTGACCACGCGCTGCCCGTACCAGTGCGAGCACTGCGGTTTAACGCTGCCCGACGATCGTGCCGAGCTGACCAAGGCCGAGTGGATCAAGGTGATCCGGGACTTGCAGGAGCTGGGTGTCGCCTATATCGTGTTCTCCGGGGGTGAGCCCCTGATGCGCGACGACGTGGAAGAGATCATCCGCGCCGTCGATCAGCGAAGCACTACGCTCCTGTTTACCAACGGCAAAGGTCTCACTCCGCAACGGGCGTTGTCGCTGAAGCGAAGCGGCCTGTTCATTCTGGCCGTAAGCCTCGATTCCCCCCGCGCGGAAGAACAGAATCGAATTCGGCGGGACCCCGGCGCTTATTCACAGGCAATTGCGGCCATCAGAAACGCCCGCCGGGCGGGGCTCTATACGCTCGTTTCGGCGGTTGTGTACAAGAGGGATCTTCACCGGGAAAACCTGGTCCGACTGTTCAGACTGGCCAAAGAACATGGTGCCCACGAGGTGAGAATCCACCAGCCGGTCCCCCGGGGGCAATTGACCGATGCCGAAGAGCCGGATCAAATCTTCTACACCAAGGAAGACGAAGCCCGACTCTACAGAATTCAGTTTACAGCCAACCGTGCCGTGGATGCTTTTCCCAAGGTGAGTTCCTTTTCCTACACCGAAGGGCCGGGCAAGTTCGGCTGCGGTGCCGGCGTGCTGCACAGTTATATTACTTCCACGGGCGACCTCTGGCCGTGCGACTTTGTCCCCCTGTTGTTTGGGAACGTCTTGAAGGAGGGCCTCAAGGAGGTATACGGCCGGATGATCCGCGCGGCGGGGATTCCGAGAAGATACTGTATGGCGAGGGCCATTGCCGGGCGAATCAAGGACAAACGGCTTCCCCTGTTGAGGGAGGAGTCTGTAGAACTCTGCCGCGCTTGCGAATCGCGGTGCTATCCGAGGTTCTTCGAAGATCTGCAATCACCGTAGAGCCCGTCGCAGAACGATTTCCCGGTTTGGAGTGACCGCATTAATGCGGTCGGGCCTGCCGAACTGCCGCTCCCGGTCGTCCGCCTCGTTCCCGCGCAAAGCACGGCAGCGAGGGCCCCGTCCTACGGACTCTCCGTCAGCAGGAACCAGTGGGTTCCCCGCTCCGCCGGCAAGTTGACGGTGTACTTCCCATCGACGTACTTGGCCGGGAGTGCGGCCAGTTGTGTCCCGTCGCCGGCCAGCGGGATGAGCCTCAGGTCCTCCGGTGCCGCGATGCCCAGCGTGCCCCGGACCGGCTCGGACCTCAGCGGTATGGTCCCGCCCGGCGAGGCGACCACGCGTGCGATGGCGGTAATCAGGATCCGTTTCGATTCCGCAATGGGTTTCGAGTCGAGACTGGTAACGGCCACGGCCGCCTTGGGCGTGGCGATCTGGAAGGTAACGTGCCTGAGGCCGACCGTCCGGCCGCCGATCCATCCGTGCACCGCCTGCGTGCGGTCGGTGTCGATTGCCTGGCAGCCCTCCACCCAGTTGCGAGCCAGCTCGCCCGTATCGCTGCGGACGAAGTCCCGCCCGGCGGGGATGAAGTCCTTGTCGATGTCGCTAATTGCCTTCACTCCGCGGGCGACCTCCGTCTGCGAGTCCCAGTCGAGCTCCTTTACCTCCGGCAGCCCGATGGTTAGCTTGCTCTGCTCGACCAGCGTTCGCAGGCTGGCCATGTTCCCCGGGTGGCTGCTGCGGTAATAGAGTTTTCGGCGATCGAGCAAGAGGCAGTAGGTGTTCTTGGCCTCCCCAACGTGGGCCTGCCGATAGAGGATCGCCGCGGCGGGCATCATGCCCGTCAGGGCCGGGTCCGAAAACGTCGACCAGGTCCCCTGCCGGGAAGGCTCGGAGAAGGCCCGCTGCGAATAGTTGTAGATCATCGGCGCGTCCCAACCCTGCAAAGCAGAGATGCTGGCCACGTACAACGGGGCCGTGAAGCGGTCGGCGGCCGGCCAGGGGACATTCCACTCGGTGATCGCCACGGGCTTTCCATACGCGGCCCCGGTGGCCAGGTAGGTCACGTAGTTGTCCTGGAACCGGGGGTTGGTGCTCAGTGCCTCGGACTGGCCGTAGGAGTGCACGTCGATGATTCCGCCGGCCGTCAGCGGGGGCAGTCCGCAGAGCGCCATGTTGCCCCACATCTGCGTGGTGGCCACCGGGACCCGGACGCCCAACTGTTCCAAGTGCGCCAACATCCGCCGGTTCCACCCGTGTTCCCAGTCGGCCAGGAAGAGCTTGCCGGGCCCCGGCTCCCACGTCTTCCACGTCTGCTCATAGGGCAGGCCGTGCCCGGCCGCAAAGGCCTTGACCGCGGCGTCGAACCGCCTGTTGTGCCAGGGATTGTCCTTGTCGGGCAGCATCAGGTTGCCGAAGTGGCAGGTCAGGTCGTTTTCGTTGGTCACGAGCAGCCCCATGATCGCCGGATCGTCCTTGTAGGCCAGCCCGGTGTAGCGGTTGACGTGACCCAGGTACTTGGCGTTGAAATCCTCCATGAGCTGCTCGACGCGGGGATTAAAGTAGCAGTAGCCTTTGGCCTCGGTGCCGGCCTCTTTCCGGGAGCTGCGGCGGAGCATCTCGGCGTAGCCCTCGCCGATCCGGTCGCCGGGTTTGAACAACCGGCCGACGTGCAGGTCGAGCCAGACGTAGACGCCCTGGTCGCGCAGGCACTTGATCCACCAGTCGAGCCGGTCCATCACCTGGGGGTCGAGCTGCTGGGAGTCGTCCCGGGTCTTGTCGATCACGGTCCGCCCGACCCAGGCGGTCGAGTCGTGGTGGTGGAACCGCATCAGGTTGTAGCCGAGCTGGGCGATCCGTTTGGCCTGGGTTTCGATTCGCTGCTTGTCTTCAAAGATGGCATAGGCGGCGATGTTCCCGCCCCAGAAGCGGGCCTCGGTACCGTCGGCAAAGACCAACCGGTCGCCGTCGGCCCGGACGGGCCCGTGCCTGCCCGCCGGCTTGTGGTTGAGGAAACTCAGGTCCACCGGGCTGCGGTCGTGCCGCATTGCACCGGAGTACCAGCGGGCGGTATCCGCCGGGCCGTAGCGCTCGAGCAGCGTCTTGGCAACCTGCCCACCCCGGGGCAGCGTGACCGTCATCACCACGGTGTGTCGGCCCTTGGCAAGCTTCTGGCCGACGAACATCGCGCGGATCTGGTTCTTCTGGCCCCGCTCGAAGTAGACGTTGGCGATGGGCTTGTCGAACTGGACCACGATCGCGCCGCCCCGTGCGACCGGCCACTTGAAGCCGGTATTGTTTGGAAGCAGGACCGGCTCGGCGGTACCGGCAGGCAAGGCCGGGCTGTCCAGCGCCAGGCTAAACTCCAGCCCCCCGCCAATGATGCCCGTCAGGCCCCGGCCCGGCTCGATGTTCCAGGTGTACTGCAACTGGTTGGCAGCAGGCGAGGCAATCGTGCCGTTGAGCTTCAGATCCAGCCCGGAGACGGTCCCCGAGAAGGTCTGCTTGCCGGCCTTCGGTTCTCCGAGCTTCAGCCGGGCACCTGCCCATTTCCAGTCCTCCGCCCAGAAGCAGTAGTTGGCCTTCACAACGGGCGCCTGCCGGACGGAGATCTCCGGGGCCACGTCGCCGGTGGTGCGGATCTCCCAGTCGGCCGCCACAACGGGCAGGGCCGCAAGCGCGGTTGCGATCAAAATCACGGCACGTTGCAGTTCTCGCATGGTTCGTCCTTTGTCTTGCAGTCAGGGCCCGGCCGGGGCCGCGCGGTGATTGTCAGCCGCGCCGCGAACGAAGCGGTCCGATCGGAAGACGTGCCAACGGTTACTTGAGGATGCCTGCCGAGGGGTTTCTTCCCTCCCACAGCACGTCAGCAATCATCAAACAGCTTAAGCGGTGAACGCGAGCAGCGAAAGGGGCAGCAGAACCCGGAACAAGACCCCGGAAGGCAGGCTACGCGAGATACCGGCACGACGCAATTCGAGCAAACCGCCGGCTACTGCCCGCGACTTCCCGCGCAACTACTTCTCCACCGTCGGGCGGCAGTAGGAGAGGGCCAGCAGGGCGTAGCCGGTGACCAGGCTGGGTTCGGCTTCCAGCCAGCGGTCGTTCTGGTTCAGCCAGGAGCCGTTGGGCCGCTGGCGGCGGACGAGTTCCTGGCGGAGATCGCGGCGCCAGTCGTGCGGCTTGCCCTGGTCGTCCTCGATCAGGTCCAGGCCGGTGGCGTCCAGGGCCTTGGCGAAGGTGTGGTAGTAGTAGTAGAGTCCGGCGCTGCCCATCCCCGGGTTCGACTCCAGGCCGTAGTGCTTGCGGATCCATTTCAGGGCCCCTTTGACCCGGGGATCGTCGGGCCCGACGCCGGCGTAGATCATGCTCTTCAGTCCGGCGTAGGTCATCGAGCCGTAGCTTCGCAGGCCGCCGCCGGGCGTCTCGCCGGCCTGGCTGCTGCCGCCGGCGGCGCAGGTGTAATAGAAGCCGCCGTCGGGGTTCTTCGTGCTGAACTTGGTGGTGTTGTGTTCGGTTTCCAGGTTTTGGCAGCGGGAGACGAAGATCAGGGCCTTCTTGACGAACTCGTCGTCGGGCCCGTTGCCGGCCGCAATCAGGGCCTCGACAAAGAAGCTGGTGTTGGACAGGTCGGGCCGCTCGTGCCTTCCATAGCCTCCGCCGCCGTAATAGTAGCTACTCTGTTGGTGCTCTTCCTCCTCGTCCCACTGGAGTCCTTTGAGGAAACGGTCGGCATTCTTGATCAGCTTCTGATACCGGCCGTCGCGGTTGGCCTCGGAGAAGCAGAGGACGGCCAGGCAGGTTTCATAGTTGCGGTAGAGGCTGCCCTTGCCGTAGATGCCGCCGTCGGGCCGGACGCAGCCTTCAAGATATTTGAGGCTCCGGGCCACCAGCGGATCGTCGGGAGTCCGGCCGTGGCGGATAATCGCGGTGGTCACCAGGGCGGTCACTCCGGGGCCGGCATGGGCGGAGTAGGAGCCGTCGAGTGCCTGCCCTTTGGTCTGAAGGAATCGGATTGCCCGGTCGACCGCCCGGCCGTAGGCCCGCCTCTCGGCCGCGGCGGTGGCGTCCGGGGCGTCGGCCGAGCTGGGCACGGCCGTTACCAGCAGAATCAGCGGCAGCGGGGTGAGGAGGAGTTGTCGTCTGATCACGGTACGTCTCGCTTGGCTAAATGGACTTGGATAATTCCCGGAATTCCGTTTGTTAAGCGGCGGCGGCTACGCCGGGAAATCACGCCGCGTGGCCGCGGCGGCTAAACCGTGCTTCTCCCAGAACCACGCAGCGCCATTGAAGTTCCGGAAAACGGGACGGCCCCGACCATGATTCCGGGCCCAGGCGCCGGATTATTCCCGCCCCCCATCTGGTCCGGCGGGACCGTCCTTCTGAATTCTAGCTTTGCCCCAAAGCCAAGGCCAGCAGGACGGCGGTGGTCAAGGGCCCGGGCCGCCGCCGAAGACGGGGCCGGCCCCTCCTGGGGATCAGGCCACCACGGCCAGGATTTCGTCCTCGCTCATGATCAGCAGCTCCTCGCCGTCGATCACCACTTCGCTGCCGGCATAGCTATCGAAGAGCACCCGGTCGCCTTCGCTCACCTGGTGCCCGGATCGAGTTCCGTCGCGCAGCATGCGCCCGTCGCCGACCGACAACACGCGGCCTTGTTGGGGTTTTTCTCTGGCCGTATCGGGCAGGAGGATGCCGCCGGCGGTGATTTCTTCTGATTCCAGCCGCTTGACCACCACCTTTTCGCCCAGGGGCACCACTTTCATCTTGGCTCGACTCCTCGCCGGAAATGTAGACCGAAGATTCAATTGTCGCACGCCGGAGGGTCGCAAACAAGGGTTCGTCCGGCCAGCGCCTCCCCGGGGCAAAGAGAAAAAATGGCCCCGCCCGGCAAAACCGTGCTTGAACTGAGCCGGCAAATCCGTACACTTACGGATTGTAAGCGGAGCCCTTTCCCCTCCCTCGGGGGAATAGGTAGTGTCCTTTCAATCTGTGTTTTGACCAAACTGCAATTGGAACTTGCGGCGGCAGACCCGCGTGACCACGGTCGATCCCCCGCCGCCGAGCCCTCCCGCAGGCTCGCGGTTGCTGTGAACATGGACGTGAGCAGCCCGATTGGGGATCGATTCTTGGCTGGAGAAGGCCGCGGCGCGAAACGCGCGAGCGACCGCAACGTCGGAAGAGTACGGCTTCCACCCGAGCCACGGGGGGCCCGTGCTTCTGACCCGACCGACTCGCCGGTTGCTCTCCCGGGCATGTCCCCGGAATGCGCGTCCGCGGCTGTTGTGGGTTGGCCGCCTGAGACGACAACTCCGGACCCACAACCGACCAGGTTCCGATTGCACCCCAGCCGCCTCCCCGTGCCCGCAGGGAGGCGGCGTTTTTTTGGCGTCCGAAGGGGGAAGGCGGACGGTGGAACACCGATGTTTCGCCGTTGCAGCAGACCCCCAAGGATGGGGGTCCACGGAGCGGCGACGCTGGACTTCCGGGACTTCATGTGGCAGATTGGGTATATGGGGTTTGCTTTTCCTACTTCACAAGAAGAACCGTTTTTTGAGGGATTCAGAACCATGACAGTTTCTCGACCGGCCAAACGCCTTGGCGACAATCCGCAAGTCAATGGTGGTCCGTGGCGGCGGCCCGTACTCCTTGTAGCCGCGGTGCTGTGCGTCTCGGTGGCCCTGCTGTCTGCTGGGCCGGCTCGATCGCCGGCCGACGCCGACGACGATTCACAAGGCCGCACTTCCGAAAGCCCGAGTGACGTGAAGCCTGCTGCCCCCGAACAGCCGGTCGCCGACGTCCCGAAGGCCCCCTGCCGCCCGGAGTGCAAGGTCGTACGCTGCTGTCGGAGGAGCCTTCTGGCGAGGTTGCTGCGCTGTTGCCGGCCGCGGCGCTGCTGTTGCCGTGTCAGCCCAACGGCGAAGGCCGACGAGGCAGAGAAACCCGACCCGTACGCCTGGGAGGATCTCTTCGACGGCAAGACCCTAAAGGGCTGGAAGGCGCCCAACTTCGGCGGAGAGGGCAAGGTCTACGTCAAAGACGGAATGATCGTGATCGAGATGGGCGAGATGATGACCGGCGTCACCTGGACCGGAGAAGTGCCCCGCGACAACTACGAGCTTCAGTACGAAGGAATCCGGCTGGATGGGGTCGACTTCTTCGCCACGGTGACTTTTCCCGTGGGCAAGGATGAGGCCTCGCTGGTCACCGGCGGCTGGGGCGGCACGGTGGTGGGCATTTCGTGCATCGACTACTACGACGCCTCCGACAACCTCACGACCACCTTCCATGATTTCAAGGACAAGCAGTGGTACAAGTTTCGCGTTCGCGTCACCCCGGCGAAGATCGAGGCCTGGATCGGCGATGAACGGGTGGTCAACCAGGAGCGCAAGGATCACAAGATCGGCATCCGCGACGAGTGTGACTTGTGCCGCCCGTTGGGCTTCGCCTCGTATACTACCACCGGTGCCATGCGGAATATCCGGATTCGCAAGCTGAAGCCGGCTGCCGGCGGAGAGCAGCCGGCGCAGCAGAACCAGGGATCCGCGCAAGAATAACCCGTTCAATTCAGGGTGGCTGTGGTCGAGCGTAGCGAGCCCACAGTCCGAGGAATCCGGGGGCTCGCCGACCAACGCTTCGCGTCGGTGCCCGTCGCCCCCGGCCACCCCGGGGCAGAATTGACCAACTTGTTTCTGCGCGGGGACTAAGCCGGCTACTGCTTCCCCGACTTCTTCGGTGTTTCGCACTCCTTGAGTATGTCGCGGATTTTCTCGGCCAGTGACCGCTCGGGCGGGACCTGTTTCAGGGCCGCGAGCAGCTCCTCGTTGAGCATTTGGCGGATTTCTGCGGTTAGCGCATGTTCGGGCGGCACCCGTTTCAGGGCCTCGCCCAGCTGAACGACGGCTTCTTCTCTCAGCTCTTTGGCTTTGCGTACTTTTCCCTTGGCTTCGAGTGCTTCTGCCCGGGCTCTCAGGGCGATGCCCAGGTTCGCGTGGGCTTCGACGTGATTGGGCATAATCCGCAACGCGGTGTGGTAATGTTCAATTGCCTCGTCAACCTTCCCCTGGTTCAGCAGAGCAGCCCCTAAGTTGACGTATGCGTCCGGGTAATTCGGTTCATATTTCAAGGCCGTTCGGAAGTGCCGGATGGCTTCCTCGGTGGCACCTTGATCCGCCGAGACGTTCCCCAGGTTGAAATGGACGACCGGCCAACGGGGGCGAAGCCCGCGGGCGATCTCGAGGTGATAGCGCGCCTTGTCCAGCTTGCCTATCGCCTGGAGGGCTGCGCCGAGATTGAGGTGGGCTTCCGGGTATTCCCAACGCAGGCGGATCGCGGCCTCAAAATGCTCGATCGCCTCTTCGACCTCCCCTTCTCCCCTCAGCAGGTTGCCCAGGTGGAAGTGCGCCTGCCGGCAGCTCGGATCGATCTCGACGGCCTGCCTGACTCTGGCGATGGCAGCTTTCACGTCCCGGGCCTCCAGCAGCGCCAGCCCCCAGCGGCAAACTGCATCGGCGTCGGTCATCTCGGTCGTCAACGCCGGGTGGTTGGCGACCGGAGAGTGGGATTCTACGGCCACCACCATTCCGGGATAGCGCTGCCAATCGGCTTCCGGATAGGAAAAGAAATGGGTGGGAATCTCCGGCTTCGCCAGATAACGCCAATGCCGCAGGAGGGCTTTGGTCACCCGGTAGGAGCGGGCTTCAGACTCCGGGCCCAGCTCGGCCCGCGCCCGCAAGTCGTCCAACGCCTCGCGGAGCCATCGCGGGGCCACAACCACCACCTCCGGCCAGGCCCGCTGGCGGACAAGGTAATCGGGCAAGGGCTGCGGAATCGGCGGGTAGACCCGCTCGGCGCGGATCTTCTTTGACTCTTCCAACTGGTCGCAGTAATGCAGCTTGGGGACGTAGAACATTGCCGGATAGATCATGGGAATGGGCCACACGCGAACCGTCGTCCCGGCCGGCAGTTGCTCGAGCAACCGGATCAGCTCTTCGTTTCCCGTCTCGTAGTCGTAGAACGCCGCGCAGAGGTAGCGGTACAACATGGGCGGCCACCAGCGGTTGGCCCCGTCAAAGCGCTTCGCCAGAAAACCCAAGTGCAGCGTGTTCGTCGCCAGCAACAGCACCAAGGCTACTGGGGCCAGGGGCCGGTACAGCCGCCAGAGGATCACCAGCCCCAGCCCGCCCACCACACTCCCCACTGCGATCAACGGCACCACGTAGCGCATTTCGGCGGTGGGACCTTTGCCCATGTCCGGCGGCGTGAACAAGCCCGCCAGCACGGCGTATGCCAGCACGACGCCCACCAGGATCCATCCCCGTCGGGCCAGGGGCCGCAGTCTGCGGAGCGGAAGCGGGAGCCAGGGCAAGAGGAACACGGCCACCAGGGCCCAGGGAACGAATTGGTGGGTGCCCAAGTCGCGGACGAACCACCAGGCATTGGTGTAAAAGTGCCGCCAGCGGTCCAGATCATCCCGGCCCACTTCGTAACTGGCCGCGAACGGATTGGCCGTAGCCAAGACCCAAACGCCGTAGAGGACGGCTGCCGCGTAGATGGCGCCCAGCAACGCCCGTTGTTTCGGCTGCCGGTAGCGGGGATCGAAAAAGAACAACGGCAGGGTGACCAGCACGGCCGCCGCGTTGAGGTAATGGGTGTGCAACAGCAGAAGGATCGCGATCACGCCGCCAGCGCAGCGGAGCAGCAACGGCAGAGACTTCAGCGGCGAACCATAGAGCCGGCGGCCGCGCGACGAACCGGGGGCCCAGAATATCCAGACCAGCAGCGTAAACGTCACGCCCAGCGCATAGTAGCGGCAGTTGCGGATATACAGCAGATAGGCCGGGCTGAGCGCCAGCAGGAGCGGCGGCAGGTACCAGGGGAACCGCCGGCCGAAGTGACGCCGCAGCCAGATCGCCAACAGTCCGATCGAGAGCACGCCGGCGACGACGAAGGGAATCCGGCCGCTGAGCGTGAGTTCCTTGTGGGTCGACCCGTCGAAGAGGTAGAACCCGGCGGCGGCCGCGTAGGCCGGCAAGGGAGGCACCCGCAACTCCCGGCCCAGGTCCTCGCCCAAGGCCCCGCCGTAGGAATACCCCACCAGGTTCGTCCCGTCCCAGGCGGTCAGGCGGCCGAACCGAAGCAGGTTTCGGCCGTAGATGGCGGTGTTGGCCTCGTCGTCCCAGAAGAGCTGGTTGCCCAGGCCCGCAGAGGCAAGCGCCGCCGCCAGCAGCATGGCCACGGCGACCATACCCAGGCGGAAACTGCGCCGGGCAGCAAATCCACGCGCAGGTACGCCGGCCCCACTGGCCATCAGCTCATCTCACCAAACGAAGAACACAACCCACCATGATCGAGCCTACACGGCAGCCGTCTGATTGTCAACGCCCGGCGGCAGCGGTAACATGAAAGATCGTGGAAACGCACCGCTAAACCGCACGGAAAATGCTCACCCACGGGGTGAAATGAACGAGCGCCCTCAACCAACGTCTAGCGGCCGCCGGTACGGCGGCCTTCTGCTGTCGGTCCTCGTGTTGGTCGCGGCCGTGCTGGTGGTCTTTGGTGGGGTGTGCCGGCACGAGTTTCTGATGTACGACGATGAACCGCATTTGGTCAACAACCCGCGGCTCAACCCGGTTACCTGGTCGAACGTGGGACTGTTCTGGGTCGAGAAGTCGTATTGGGGACTCTACATCCCGCTGAGCTACACGTTCTTCGCCGCCGAGGCCGCCATGGCCGGGCAGCCGCTCGATCCGACCGTGTTTCACCTGGGCAACCTGGCGCTACACGTCGCCTGCGTGCTGCTGGTCTTTACGATCCTGCGGCGGCTGTTCCGCCACGACGGGGCCGCCTGTGCCGGGGCCCTGCTGTTCGGGTTGCATCCGGTGCAGGTCGAATCGGTCGCCTGGATCTCGGAGACCCGGGGCCTGCTTTGTGCCGTGTTCTCGCTGCTGGCCATCTGGCAATTCGATCTCTGGTCCGCCGGCACGTCGAAGTCGGGGAAGTCCACCGCCCTCTGCTACGGTTTGGCCACGGCAGCCTTCATCTTGGCGCTGCTGTCGAAGCCCGCCGCGGTGGCCCTGCCGTTGATCGTGGGGGTGTTGGCCTTGGGGCTGGTGCGTCGCCCCTGGCGCCGGATTCTGTTGGGCCTCAGCCCGTGGGTGTTTGCGGCGGCCGGCTGGGTGGTGCTGACGAAGCTCCAACAGCCCAGCGGGCAGATGGCGTTCGTCCCGCCGGTTTGGACCCGGCCCTTGATCGCCGGCGACGCCCTGGCATTCTACCTATACGAGCTGCTCGGGCCGTTGTGGTACGTTCTGGGCCTGATTTGGCGTGCGCTGCTGGTACCTTGGGACGGGCTGGAACCGCTCGCGTCTTGGGCGAAGCCGCACTTGTACGGGCCGGACTATGGCCGCACTCCGGCGTGGGTCATCGGGCAGCGGTGGTTTTACCTCACCTGGATCCTGCCTGCCGGCTTGCTGGTGGTGCTGGCGTGTCTGCGAAATCGTCGCCTGTGGCTGACCGCTGCGGGCGTTTTCATCGCCTGGCTGGTGCCCGTGTTGGGGCTGCTGCCGTTCGACTTCCAGCGGATCTCGACGGTTGCCGACCGTTACCTGTATCTCTCGCTGTTGGGCCCGGCCTTGGCGCTGAGCTGGTTATTGGCGCGCCGCTGGAACTTTCTGACGATCGGAATCACGGCCTCGATTCTCGGTCTTTTCGGGGTGTTGAGTTTTATGCAGACCGCCCCCTGGCGGGACAATGCCAGCCTGATCGCCCACGGCCTGCGCGTCAACCCGCGCAGCGTGCTGGCAAGGCAACATCAAGGAGTCCTCTTGAACCGAAAGGGGGAGCACGAAGAGGCGATCAAGTGGTATCAGGAAGCGTTGCGCATCGATCCGAGACATGAGGATGCATACAACAACCTGGCGAACTCGTGGCTGGTCCTCGAGCAAGTCGACGAGGCGGAGAAGGTGCTGCGAGAAGCGGCCCGCCAAATCCCCATGCGGCCGCCCGTCCACCGCAGCTTGGCCGACATCCTTGTGAAACAGGGAAAGACTCTGCTGAAGCAGGGTAGGACCGATCTGGCACAGCAGCGATTCGATGAGGCGGAGCAGAGCTATCGGGAGGCATTTCGGCTCGATCCGGATTGGTCCGTACCCTACTGGTCGCTGGGCAAGCTCCGCTTCGATCGCGGTGCGACCGACGAGGCGATCGGGCTTTATCGCAAGGCGGTGGACGTCGAGCCGAACGACGCCCAGGCCCGCGTCGAGCTGGGAAGAGCCCTGGAGACGCTGGGGAAAATCCCTGAGGCACTCAATCACTACCAGGTCGCCCTGCGGATCCGTCCCGACTGCCCGCGGGCCAATTTCAACCTGGCCAACCTCCTGATGTCACAAGGTGCGGTCGAGGCGGCAATTTGGCACTATCGGGCGGAGTTGGAGTATTACCCGAAATACGCCCGGGCCCACGTCAACCTGGGGATCGCCCTGTTCGAGCAGATCCAGATCCCCGAGGCGATCCGGCATTATCGGGAGGCGCTGCGGATTGATCCGGATTTGATGGAGGCGCATCTGCGCCTGGGGCACGCCCTGGCGGCACAAAATCGCCACCAGGAAGCGGCCGCCGCCTATCGCGCGGCGCTTCAACTCGTGCCTTCGGATTCCCCGCAGGCCGAGCAGATCCGCAAGTTTCTGCGGCCGTACGAGAACCGGTAGCCGTGCCGCCGTGCCGGCGACCGCTAAACCGAAGTTCCCTTGGAATTCGCGAGAGAACTTCTTGCCAGCAAACGAGT